>CALCCH010000727.1 GCA_937899855.1 uncultured Saprospirales bacterium
AATTCCCACTTGCCATCGAGTTGGCGGGGACGAACATCTTGGTTACAACTGGCTAAGCTTACACAGACCATTACGACCAGTGCCTGGACGTATCGCTTGTCAAATTTGAGGATCATAATAATTAATTTAGTTAATCGAATTATATTTTTAAGCAGCAGTAGATCGCATTAGTCGCGCTCAAATGCTACGAGGTAAAGGTCGCCATCAATGACGACCTCCCCTTCAAAAACTTCTTTGTCTAACATATCCACCTCGAAGGAGAAACGGTAATTGTCTCCGAAATTATCAATGTATTCGATTTCCAATTCCTCACCGCGCTCTTCCCACTCCCAACTGCCTTCGAAGCAGTCTCCATCCTGACAATTCTTAAAACCACCATCCTTTTCAAACTCCCAGGTGGTACCCGGATCGGCAGGCACTTTGTTGACGCTTTTCAGCTCCCAGGTACCATCGAGCTGGCGGGGACGAACATCTTGGTTGCAACTGGCCAGACTCATACAGACTACCAGCACGAGGGCTTGGACGTAACGCGGGTTAAATTTGAGGGTCATAAGTGGTTAATTTTGTAGTATGAACACTTAGCAGTTCGGCCGGAGCCATCGCGCTCAGACGCGAGAACTATACCAATTGTCATCAGGATTTTGCCTTCACCTCCTCTTTCTGCCAAAAAAAGAGCTCCTCAGTGACGTCGATGGCCCGGTGGGTAACTTTCCCTTCTCGGTCGAGGATGACACCATTGCGAAGATTGGGAATGACTTTGAGGTCAAAAATCTCTTCCACTTTTTCTTCGTAATACAGTTCCGCCACACACTGTCCCGTACTCATTTGGAAAACCATCACGCCGGCCCGGTTGTCCTGTCCCGCGATCGGCAAATCGCCAAAAGAAGTACTGGTCTTACGGATCTTGGAGGTTCCCACGAAGATGTAATCGTCGTGGATGGCCATTCCCCGTGCAAAACCCGGTACCGTACCCACCCGAGAGTGGGTACCCGTCGCCAGATCGTAAACGTGGAGCTCGCCCGTTGCGGCTAGCAGATAGTACAGACGCTGGCCCACCAAACGCGGTGAGTGCGGCATGGGCAAACCATCGACCAAAACCTCCTCCGTTGCGGCTACCATTAGCATGCCACTTTCGAGCTTGGTTTCGCGCCAGGCCTGCCGGGCATCCGTACGGGCCAGTAGGGTAACGTAATAATCCCCCGTTTCGCTGACCGCCAAACCATTGAGGTGGCAACGATCTTCGGGGAGGAGCTCCGAAACAAAGGAGGGCCGCCACAGGGGCGTAAAGCTTCGGCGATCGGAAATGGCGCAAACACAAGAAAAAGCCGTATTGACGCCAATGAGCCCCTCTTCCGTCCACTCGATATCGTGCAGGTCAATCTGGCCGGTGAAATAGGTGGAGCGGGGAAAAAACATCCCGTCGTATTTGCCGGGTTCTTTTTTGTAGCGCAAGGCCAGTTGGCGGTGTTGGCCGAATACTTCTACCGTATTTTTACAAGCCACCGCCAGCGTCCCGTCGGAGTCCAGGGCGATTCCCATCGGGCGACGCAGTTTTTTGGCGAATTGGTTGAGGTGAACCCCCTTGATCGAACTGATCAAAATGACTACCCCACTCTGGTAAGTACTCAGGGCAAGGGTACATTGCAGTTGATCAAGTAGCTGAGGGAATTCTGGAGAGTAGTGAACTTTCATTGTTACAGTTTCTTCGCCTTTATATCTTTCGCTCTGGGTGCAAAAATACGAAAAAGCACCAAGACCGAGGGTAAGTTTGGATATTTTAATGCTTTTTTAGCATTTACTCCCGAAATTCTATTCCCAACGGTGCCCCAAAGGGCGTTTTCCCCGCGCCAGTCCCGATCGCTACTCATCGGCAAATCCAATCCATCTTCCTCCAAAAACATGGATGAGACACCACCTTGGGCCTAACCCAGTTTTTGTTGTAGGTGTTGGCGGACCTGCTCTTTGTAGGAACGCCCAATTGGGATATCGGTCGTCCGAATCCGAATGTGCTGAGCGCCGTAGGTGTCGATGCGGCGGATGTTGATGAGAAAAGAGCGGTGCACCCGGATAAAATCGACGGCGGGTAGCTTGGCGCCAAAGTCGGTGATGCTGATCAGGCTGATGTAGGAGCCCTCGGTGGTGCTGATGCGGACGTGGTTTTTGATGGCCTCCACAAAGAGGATGTCGCGAAAAAACAGCTTGACGAAATTGCGATTGGCCTTGACAAAAAGGTGGTCTTTGACGGCGGGAGGAGCGGTGGCGGGAACCCCATCGCCCGTTCCCTCCACTAGCCGGCGGAGTTTGCTGACGGTTTGTAAAAAGCGTTCGATCCCGATTGGCTTGAGCAGGTAATCGACCACGTCGAGGTCAAACCCATCGAGGGCGTAGTCGCGGTGAGCGGTGGTGAGCACGGTCAGGGGGGGATTTTTCCGCCGTTTGAGAAGGGAAAGGCCAGTCATCTTGGGCATTTGAATGTCCAAAAACAGGACGTCGACCTCCAGCTGATCGAGGGCCAGGTAAGCCTCTACCCCACTGTGGTAAATGCCCACCAGCTCCAATTCCTCGACGTGGGCCAGGTGGGATTCGATGACCCGGGTGGCCATCTCCTCATCGTCGACGATCATACACTTTAACTTGCGGTCCATAAAGGCTTGTTAGTCAGGTCAATCTCAAGGTGTACCTCAAAGCGAGCGCCCTTGCGCAGTTCGAGCCGATGCCGATCGGGATAGAGCAAATCCAACCGCTGTTGGACGTTGGCCAGCCCGATGCCCGACCGAATGTGCTGGTCGATCTCGGCCTCGACGTAGGTATTTTTGATGCAAAAATGCAGCACCTCCTCCCGCACGATCAGGGCAATGTCGATTTGCGAACGCCCCTCCTCCTTGGCAGGCCCGTGTTTGAAGGCATTTTCTACAAAGGGCAGGAGCATCAAGGGAGCGATTTCCAGACCCAGTGGCACCTCCCCCCGTTCGTAAACCAGATCGAGTTTGCGATCGTAGCGGAGCCGTTCGAGGGCAATAAAGTTTTCCAAATGATCCAGTTCCTCCTGTAAATCCACC
>CALCCH010000728.1 GCA_937899855.1 uncultured Saprospirales bacterium
GGATGGGGGTCGACCTGGTCGAAATTGGGATGCCCTATTCCGATCCCTTGGCCGACGGCCCGACCATTCAGGAGAGTGGGGCGGTGGCCTTGAAAAACGGCATGACCCTCCCCCTGTTGTTTGAGCAGCTGACCGAGGTGCGGCCCCACACGGAGATGCCCATGATTTTGATGGGTTATTTCAATCAGGTGATGCAGTTTGGGGTGGAGCGTTTTTTACAAAACTGCCAACGCAGTGGTATAGATGCCCTGATTTTACCCGACCTCCCCCTGGCCGTCTACGAATCGGAATACCAGCAGCTCTTCGCCGATTACGGGCTGGAAAGCGTTTTCCTCATCACCCCCCAAACTGAGGAATCCCGCATCCGCAAGATCGACGAACTGAGTACCGGGTTTATCTACGTGGTGTCGAGCTACGCCATTACCGGTGCCAAAAAAGGCATCAGCCCGGCCCAGATCGACTACTTCGAACGCATCGCCGCCCTGAACCTAAACAATCCCCGGTTGATCGGCTTTGGCATTTCCGACCGGGAGACTTTCCAGACGGCCTGCGCCCACGCCAACGGGGCCATCATTGGCAGCGCTTTTATTCGGGCCCTGGCCCGCCACGATAGCATCGAAGCGGCAGTTGACGAATTTGTCGGCGGCCTCAAAGCTTCTTCCATTCACGTCTAAAAACCATTGACAACATGATCATTCAACTCGACCAAAATATCGGGAGTGCCCAACTGGGGCACCTCGTGGAAAAACTCCAAACCATCCAGTACAAGACCACCGAGGTCAAAACCCAGTTTAACCGCTACATCATTGCGGTGGGGAAAAAAGAATTTGACATCCGCGCCATCGGCACCATGCCGGGCATTCGCGACATTCACCGCGTAAGCGATGCCTACAAACTGGTATCGCGCAAGTGGCGCGTATCCGAAACGGTCATCGACCTGGGGGAGGAGGACAAAGACGGAGGGGGCCACTATCAGATCATGGCGGGTCCCTGCTCGACCGAAAAGACGGCGGCGCACCGGCGCGCCAACGGGGTGCGCATCTTGCGTGGTGGGGTGTACAAGCCGCGTAGCTCGCCCTATTCCTTCCGCGGGCTGGGCATTCCCGGCCTGAAACTGTTTTACCAAAAGTGTCGGGAGGTGGGGATCAAGATCGTGACGGAGGTGATGATGGTAGAGCAGATCGAAAACATGATCGACTACGTGGACATCTTTCAGGTGGGCGCGCGCAATTCGCAAAACTTCAACCTGCTCGACGCCCTGGGGGAGATCGACAAGCCGGTGCTGCTCAAACGGGGGATTTCGGGAACGATCAACGAGCTGCTCCAGGCCGCGGAATACATTTTCTCGAACGGCAACGAACGCATCCTACTTTGCGAACGCGGCATCCGCTCTTACGAACAAGCCTACCGCAATACGCTCGACATCAACGCCATTCCCATCCTCAAGGAGAAGAGCCACCTGCCCGTCATCGTCGACCCTTCCCACGGCATCGGAGTACGCAAGCACGTCGAGGCGGTGGCCCTGGCTGGCGTGATTGCCGGTGCGGACGGCGTGATCGTAGAGGTCCACGAGACCCCAGAAAAGGCCTTTTCCGATGGCCAGCAGACCCTGGAATTCAAGGAGGCCAGCCGTTTGTACGAGCGGCTGCGGCAAACGAATGGCTTTCGCAAGTCCATCGGCTTGGTGTAGCCGATCGACTTGCGGGCATCGGAGGGAAGGGGCCCATCTTTCGGTACTGGTGCTGGCAAAAGTTTAAATCACTTCTTACCTTTGCACAAATCCTTTCCAATTGATGAAGAAAAACGCCCTCAGCCTGCTGATTCCCATTTTACTCTGGGGCTCGGCCTGCGGTCCGGCTGAACCGGGGCAGCACCAGCTGCGCTACAAAAAATTTAGCGGCCCCACCATGGGGACGCGGTACAACGTGACCTATTCCGATACCCTCGCTCGCGAGCTCCAGCCGGAGGTAGACCAGCTCCTGTTGGACATCAATCAGGAGGTATCGACCTACATCGATAGCTCGGTCATCTCCCAGTTCAACCAGAGTCCCGACCCCTTTGCCCTGGAGGACAAATTGTACACCTCTTCCTTCGAGGCGACCGGCGATTTTCACTTTCGCAACAACTACGGCTTTGCTGTGGAGGTCTACAAAAAAACGCGGGGCCTGTTTGATCCTACCGTGATGCCACTGGTCAATTACTGGGGTTTTGGCTACACCGAGAAAAAGGCGGTGACGGCCGTCGATAGCGTGGTCGTGGATTCGCTGATGCAACTGGTGGGCTTTGACAAGCTCGCCTACCTGACCGATCAGGGGAATTACCGGCTGCGCAAGAGTCATCCCGGAATTCAGCTGGACTTCAGTGCCCTGGCCAAGGGCTACGCCGTGGATGAGATCGGCCGCCTGCTGGAGAGCCGGGGCATTCGCGACTGCGTGGTGGGCATCGGGGGGGAGGTGCGTGCCCGGGGCAAACGCC
>CALCCH010000729.1 GCA_937899855.1 uncultured Saprospirales bacterium
GCTGTAGTATTTGTTAAGTGAGAAAGGCACCTCGGGACTCGGCGACTAGCGTAGTAAAAAGAAAACGCTGCGGATTGTTCGCTCCGGCCGCAAAGATAAGGATTTTTTTTAGACGAGGTGACAAAATGGCAGGACGACCCTTTCCCCAGGGTAATTTTAACTTTTGGTGCACTGGCCATTTTTTTGCAAAAAAATTGGCGATTTTTCCCCTCATTTTACCGCAACGCTCGCAAACCTCATCCGGCCATGTCCCACAAGTCACCGATCCTCCTCCTCCAGGGCAGTTCCCGAAGCCAGGGCGATACCCGTCTCGTAATCGACCACTTGCGCCGGCACCTCGCCTTCGATTTTGTGGATCTGCTCGACCTACGGATCGGCCACTTCGACTATGAGTTCCGTCATCGCGAGGACGACTTCCTCCCCCTGATGCGTCGTTTTACCGCCGATTACGAGACCCTACTGGTGGCCACTCCAGTATACTGGTACGCGATGAGTGGCATCCTCAAAGATTTTTTCGATCGCATCTCGGACCTGCTCAAAATCGAAAAGGATACCGGCCGGCTCCTCCGAGGAAAAAACCTCGCCATGCTTAGTTGTAGCGGTGCCGACGACCGCATCGCCAGCTTCGGTGATCCCTTTCTGGCTGCTGCCGACTATCTGGGGATGAAATACCTGGGCGATGTACACGTCTGGGTGGAGGAAGGAGCGATTCCCCCGCTGGCCCAACAAAGGCTGGCCAATTTTGCGGATCAATTGTTTTCCCCAAGTACCTGATATGAAACCATCCAAGTTGCTCTACGCCATCCTGTTGAGCTTGGGCGCTACCAGTGCCTTGGCCCAGGGGCCCATCTTTTCGACCCGCGATGTGCACCATCCCATTCTCGGTCAAAACGGAATGGTCGCCACCCAACATCCCGAAGCCACCCGCGTTGGTCTGGAGGTTCTCCGGGCGGGTGGCAATGCCATTGATGCGGCGGTGGCCGTCGGTTTTAGCCTCGCCGTAGTCCTGCCCCGAGCGGGCAATTTGGGCGGCGGTGGTTTTATGTTGGTGCACGACGCCCAAAGCCAGCAAACCCAGGCGATCAATTATCGGGAGATGGCACCCCGCCGGTCGACGCGCGACATGTACCTCGACGAAAAGGGCGAGGTCGACCGGGAGCAAATCAACGCCAGCTACCGTGCCGTAGGCGTACCCGGAACGGTAGCCGGTCTGGCCCTCGCCCTGGAAGAATACGGCAGCCTCTCCCTCGCCGAAGTGCTCCAACCCGCCATCCAACTCGCGGAGCGGGGCTTTCCCATCAGCCACGACCTGGCGCAGCTGCTGCGCCGCTACGAGGATCGCCTCCGCTCCTGGCCCCACACGGCCGCCATCTTCTACCCCGGCGCGGAGCAGTTTTACGAAGCTGGTGATACCCTGCGCCAGCCCGACCTGGCCTGGAGCCTGCGGCAAATCGCCACGGCCGGGCCCGCTGCCTTTTACCGGGGGGCCATTGCCCAAAAACTACGTGACGACATGCGGGCCAACGATGGCTTGGTGGATTTGGCCGACCTCAAAGCCTACCGCGCCGAACTGCTGGAACCCCAGTGGGGCACTTACCGAGGTTACCGCATTGCCTCCATGCCCCCACCGAGCTCGGGAGGCATCCACCTCATTCAGCTGCTCAACATCCTGGAGGCCTTCCCCCTGGGCTACCTAGAACACAATTCGGCCGAGACGATCCACCTGATGGTGGAAGCCATGAAACTGGCCTACGCCGACCGCAGCGCCCACCTGGGGGATCCCAACTTTTGGGAAGTACCCGCCACGGGGCTCACCTCCAAGGCCTACGCCGAGCGGCTCCGCTCGCGCATCGACCGCTTACAGACCCGCCCCTCCGAGCAAATTGCGCCGGGACGGCCGCAGGACTACGAGAGCGAAGAGACCACCCACTACAGTGTGGCCGATGCGCAGGGCAACGTGGTGAGCAATACCTACACCTTGAACTTTAGCTTCGGGACGGGGATTGTGGCGGCGGGCACCGGGATTTTGCTCAACAACGAGATGAGCGACTTTTCGGCCAAACCCGGCGTGCCCAATGACTACGGGCTCCTCGGAGGGGAGGCCAATGCGGTGGCGGCGGGTAAACGCCCCCTGAGTTCCATGACTCCGACCTTGGTGCTCAAAGACGGTCGGGTCTTGCTCGCTACCGGTAGCCCCGGTGGCAGTCGCATCATCACCACCGTACTCCAAATCCTACTCAACGTCATTGATCACGGAATGAACATCGCCGAGGCCAGCCACGCACCCCGCATTCACCACCAGTGGTATCCCGACGTATTGTTCTACGAGCGGGGCATTGGCTACGACACGCGGGTCCTGCTCCGTCAGCGCAATCACCACTTGCGGGAACGCAACGCCATGGGGCGCACCCAGAGCATCCTGCACCGCGGCGGCTGGCTCAACGGTGCCTCGGGTCCCCGCCGGCCGGCTGGGGC
>CALCCH010000730.1 GCA_937899855.1 uncultured Saprospirales bacterium
CAGAACCAAAATCTGCTGAAGCTGCGAGCAAAAACATTTTTCAGACACACCCTAGCCTTGCCCAACTTGGTAGTGGGGGCTAGAAAAGGAATGGAGCGAGTCGCTGCCTTCCTTACGGATGGAAGGGGAGCGGTTAAAAAGGTTGGTGGTATTTCGTGGAAGGTCGGATCGCTTTGTGGGAAATAAGCTAGTGTGCTGTCGTTGTGTAGGTACGATCCTTTAATGAAAAAAGAGTACGCTTTATTTCCCCCTTTTCTTTTTTTAACAAAAAAAGGACGCCCGTCTTGGACCCGCGCTTCACTCGGGCATTGGTTTTTACGAGCAAAGTACTTATATTACGAATAATTAGTACAACAATTAATTTTTATGTCCAAATCGAACCCACAACAGAGCCAGCCGGCCGTCTGGGGCAATACCATTGAACGGACGGCCAAACGGATGAAGCAGGTGTACAAGCGCCTGCTCAAGGAAGCTGGAGTGGGGATTACCGTCGATCAATGGGTGGTGCTCCAATTGCTGCGGGACCGCGACGGTTTGAGCCAGTTGGAGATTGCCGAGCGGACGGACAAGGATGCGCCCACCATTACCCGGATTATTGATCTGCTGGTGCGCAAGGGGCTGTGCAAACGCCAGCCCGATCCGCGGGATCGTCGTCGCTTTAGCATTCGGCTGACGGCGGCGGGACGGGCCAAGATTCAGGAAGTGAGCCCGGTGGCGCGTGCCTTTCGGCGGCGGGGCTGGGAAGGGGTATCGGAAGTCGATTTGGAGCAGCTGATGCAGACGTTGAACCGCATTTACCAAAACCTTAGTAAAGACACTTAAAAGCATAAAATCAGACCATCATGCACTATTATTCCATGGGAAATATCCCGCCCAAGCGCCATACCCAGTTTCGGAAGCCCGATGGTAGCCTCTACCACGAAGAGTTGTTTTCCACCGAAGGCTTTAGTGATCTGTATTCCACGCTTTACCGCTGTAATCCCCCCACCCAAATCGTACAGGTCGGCGCCCCCCGCTCCGTAGCGGCCGAAACGATCCACGATCAGCAGCTCAAACACCGCAGCCTCAAAGGCTTTCGCATTGCTCCCGAGGACGATTACCTCGACAGCCGCAAAGCCGTACTGGTCAACCAGGATTGCCGGATCATCCTCGCCGCCCCCCGGCAAAGCACGACGGATTATTTTTTCAAAAACGCCGACGCCGATGAGGTCATCTTTATTCACGAAGGTAGTGGGACGCTCAAAAGTACGTACGGTAACCTACCCTTTGCCTACGGCGACTACCTGGTGATCCCCCGGGGAACGATTTACCAACTGCACTTCGACGGACCGGACAACCGCTTGCTCATCGTCGAATCCACCAGCCCCATCGTGACGCCCAAGCGCTACCGGAACAAGTTTGGCCAGTTGCTCGAACACTCGCCCTTCTGCGAACGCGACATCCGCAAACCCGCAAGCCTGGATACCCACGATGAGCAGGGTGATTTTTTGCTCTACATCAAGAAGCAGGACCACCTCTACCCCTACCATTACCTCAGCCACCCCTTCGACGTCGTAGGTTGGGATGGTTACGTTTATCCCTACGCCTTTTCGATCCACAATTTTGAGCCGATCACCGGCCGGGTCCACCAGCCCCCACCGGTTCACCTAACCTTCGCCACGCGGGGCGTTGTGATCTGCTCTTTTGTACCGCGGCTGTTCGACTATCACCCCCTGGCCATCCCCGCCCCCTACAACCACAGCAACATCGATAGTGATGAGGTGCTCTACTACGTGGACGGTGACTTTATGAGTCGTAAAAATGTCGAAAAAGGCATGATTACCCTACACCCCGGCGGAATCCCCCACGGGCCTCACCCGGGGACGGTGGAGAAGAGCATTGGGGCCAAGGAGACCCACGAGCTGGCGGTGATGGTGGATACGTTTAAACCCCTGCTGATGACCACCCACGCAGCGGGTATTGAGGATGGCACCTACTACCAATCCTGGCTACACTAGGAGTGCTTACGGGGGTGGGCGAGAACTTTTCATTATTGCAAACCGACAAAAATTCATCAATGGATACTTTAATCAAATCACAACAGCAAAACGCCGTCGATACCTTCCCGTTGAAGGGGACGGACCACGTCGAATTTTACGTGGGCAATGCCAAGCAAGCCGCCTTTTATTATCAAAAAGCTTTTGGCTTCAACCTGGTGGCCTACCGCGGCCCCGAAACGGGGCATCGCGAGACGGTGAGCTACGTTCTGCAGCAGGATAAGATTCGGCTGGTTCTTACGGGAGCATTGGCGCCCGAGCATCCCGTTGCCGAACACGTTCGCTTGCACGGGGATGGCGTCAAGGTATTGGCCCTTTGGGTCGACGATGTGGAATACGCTTTTCGGACGGCCGTAGCGCGCGGGGCCGAGGCCTACGAGGCTCCCCGAACTTTGGAAGACGAACACGGAACCGTAAAGCTGGCCTCGATCCGCACTTACGGCGAGACCATCCACACTTTTGTGGAGCGCAAGGCCTACTCGGGGCCCTTTATGCCGGGTTTCGAAGTGCGGAGCAACTGGGGTACGGTGCCCGATGTGGGGCTCAAGTTCGTGGATCACTGCGTGGGGAATGTAGAGCTGGGGGGAATGGATCGCTGGGTCAAATTCTATCAGGACGTCATGGGCTTCAAACTGTTGGTCACCTTTGATGACAAAGACATTTCGACCGAGTATACGGCGCTGATGAGTAAGGTGGTCTCCAACGGAAATGGCTACGTCAAATTTCCGATCAACGAGCCCGCCAAGGGTTTGAAGAAATCCCAGATTGAGGAGTACCTCGACTTTTACCGCTCGGCGGGGGTACAGCACCTGGCCATCGCTACGGATGACATCATTCACACCATCCAGCAACTACGCGCCAATGGGGTTGACTTTCTCCGGGTCCCGGATACCTACTACGAGACGGTATTGGAACGGGTGGGCGCCATCGAGGAGGAATTGGAAGCCTTGAAGCAACTCAACATCCTGATCGACCGCGATGAGGAGGGCTACTTATTACAGATTTTTACCAAGCCCCTTCAGGATCGCCCGACGGTCTTCTTTGAGATCATCCAGCGCAAGGGGGCCCGTTCTTTTGGCTAGGGTAACTTCAAAGCGCTCTTTGAAGCCATCGAGCGCGAACAAGCTTTGCGGGGCACCTTGTAGGAGGTGGCCCGAGCGGTAGAGGTGGGCGGATCAATGGTATTGGTCCGCCCACTTGTGGTTTTAGATTTTAACTTCTACGTCGACCTCGGAGGATTTGCGTAGGGACGAGTTTCGTTTTTTCATGTTCAGAGAAAATGCCTAAAAGCAGTTGATTTGTGAAGGAATAAGGGTTAGCGTTATTCGCTTCGGGGAAATATCAACCTTGAGACGTTCAGCGGCTAAAAAGTAACGCTGGTGGGCCCAAATCTTTTATGCTGGTAGCCGTAGCGGGCTAGGGGGCACTCATTTCGTCGGCGTAGGTTCGCTTATTTTTTAGGGCCCGTAGCCAGTCGTCGAGAATGAATTCACGAGCAATGTTGAGCGTGCTATCGGTGGCGATGTCGGTCAGTTGGTTTTCATAGTCCGCGATGTGGTCGGGTTTGGCTTCGGGGCTACTTTTGTTGAATTGGCGGAAAAAAGCCAGCGTTTCGGTAAAGAAGGGACTGGGTTTTTTGCGGTTTTTATTTTTTCGTCGGTGCGAGCTCAGGAGGTTTTGAATGACGAATTGGTCGGTGGTCTCCTGGTGGCTGATGAGTTCGAGCAGGTGAAAGAAATAGGTATAGCCGGGGTCGAGGTCTTTGGATAAATTGCTGAGTCGGCGCAGGTAAAAATGCACCTTGTGGTAGTCGCGCAGGACGAGGTGAGTGAGGGTGAAGTAGATAAAAATCAAGGCGGTCAGGTGCTCGCCCTTTTGTTGGTACTTGTTGATGTGGCGCGTGGTCTCGGGTTCCATCTCCTCCACGATGGGTTGGTACTTGCGCTGGAGAAACAGGTGTTTGGTTTCCAGGTAGTAGATAAAGATGTAGTTGCGTTTGAGGAAGGGGGCTTGTTGGAGGAGGGCTTTGATGCGCAACAGGCCCGATTCGAGCTCGGCGGAGCGATTGAGGCGGCGGCAGCAGACCAGAAAGTTAAAGAGGGCGGCGAAGTAGAAGCCCGCGTTACTTTTGATGAAGTGGGGGTTGGCCTCGAAGAGGCTGACGTTGTTTTTTTTGTAGTGGAACTCCTGCTCCGCATCCTGATAGGCCAGCTTGTGGATAATCGACAGGGAGGAGTTGCGGTAGTACTGCTCACTCAGGGTCAGTTGGCGGCCTTCGGGGAGGGCGAGGTCCTTGGAGAGGAGGGTTTCGTATTCGGTGATTTCCTCGGGGCGGAGCGACTGGGTGAGTTCGTTATTGTTTTTGTCGTTGAGGTAAAAGTTGATGCGTTTGAGGTGGTAGATGCGCTTGAGCGTGTCGATAAAAGACTCCAGTTCCTGAAGGACGGTATAGTCGCTGGGGTTGAGGTTGACGTCGAAGAAGGAGCTGAGAAAGATTTCAAAATAAGTGATGCTAAAGATGTACTCCAGTTCTTCGTGCTTGAGGCAAAGTTCTTTGATCTTGCGGAGTCGGTTGAGGGCCATGCTGTGCAGCTGCTTATCCATCAGGATTTCTACCTCTTCGAGTCCCATTCTAATTTTGCTGCGGATGTTTTTTTTGCTGTGGTAGGAGGTGAGGCTTTTGAGGAGTAACTCCATGAGCTGTACCTTGTAGACCTTTAGGTTTTTGGCCAGTTTGGAATTGGCGAAGTGGCGTTTGACGTTTTCCTCTTCGTATTCGTCCATGCTGTTGATAAAATCAAAAAGATCGGTTGTCAGGTTCTTCTCAGAGGCGTAGTGTCGTTTGAAATAGCGTTTTTCCGAAGCCGTCATGGACTGGATCAGCTGGTAAATATTATCGGTTGGAACCTTCATAGTTTTCTTGGTTTGTGCCCGACCGGTAGCCCTCCACGGGAGCCGGTTTTTCGTACATGGGAAGTCTAGTTTCCTCTTTAGGACGACACCACCACTCGGATGGAGTCCTAAGGGAACGTTAAAAAATAGACTGCGTTGTTAAATTTTCTAGCGGGCGAAGAGACTTTTGGGATCAGCCTTACCGAAAAATCAATGGAAGGTGAGTCATTGATAGTGGTAATATCAATTACATTGCTTTAACCTAGCTTTCTGTTTGTTGATTACGGCTCGTTTAGCCTAGTTAAATTGAGCGCGTCACTGGGACTCCCAAACGATTCGCCACTCGACCGAACAATGGCGCGGCATCACGGTCGGGCAGCTTTGCTTTAGTAAAATGTCTGGGTATAACAATGCTGTTTACGAGACAGCGAAAGGATATATACAGTGCCTTGATTGACCCCCTCCAGCATTTGCGGTGAAGATAAAAAAAAATTCTTTACCGACCGCCTTCTTTTTGACGCTACTTACGACGAGCTCTTTTGTGAGGTAAAATTGTCTAAAATCAGCCTCCCCGGCTGCGCTATTCTTTTGATGCCCAGTAAGTTTAAGGGATTAACTTTAGGCGAAAAATGAAGGGGGAGATACGTACATCGCAGCCCATTAGATATTACCTTTAAAGGCATTCGAATCGGTTTAAGGCAAAATTTTAATGGGTCGAATTGTACATTGGAACTAAAATGTAGTGCGATTCTCCAAACCCCCCACAACCGGTTCCACAAGCGTTGAAACTTCTATTTATCAAAAATGATTGAACCCTTCCAGTTGCGGAAGGGAAAGATTTTCTGTTTTGTTGTTATTTTCTATAGGGCAGTCCACTCAGAAATACTACACAAGTGTGGTAAGTCTAGAGTGGACATTTTTTTGAACCCCCACCGTTTCTTACCCCACAAAAAATCCCGAATTCCAGCACCGTGGCCAAAATTCGGGATGGGCAGGGGAGCCAAGGGGCAGAATGCTCCCCACCTCGGCCCACTACTCGGCTTCAGCTGCCTCGGCAGCTTCTTCCACCTCGTTGATGCGCTCCAGTTCCTTGTCGATGTAGTACAAACTCTGCGGTCCTTCCCCGATCAACTTGACCCGGTCGAGAATGCTCCGCATCAGGGCCTCTTCCTCCCGCTGCTCATCGATGTACCACTGCAAAAAGTGAAGCGTGGTAAAGTCGCTCTCCCCATTGGCCAAGGCCACCAGCTTGTGAATCGAGTTCGTCACCTTCTGCTCGTGCTCGTACACCTGCTGCAACATGGCCCGCACCGATTCAAACTTCAAGGGCGGCTGGTTGACGGACGGCGTAATGGGATGTCCGTCCACCTCGCTGATGTAGTGGAAAATCCGCATCATGTGCGACAATTCCTCCTGGGACTGGCGGTGCATAAATCGGCTGGCACCGTCCAGCCCCTCCGTATCACACCAGGAAGCCATCGAAAGGTAGAGAAAGGAGGCGTATCCTTCAAGCGCAATCTGATTGTTCAGCGCTTCTTCCATTTTCGTTGAAAGCATTTTGTTACTTTTAAGTTGAGTTGAGTAATTTTGTTTAAAGCGTAATAAAAATAAACTGTAAAGTGGGCCAAAAGGTTTAGGGAAAACAACAAAATTTTGATACCGGAGGGGAGCTCCCACCACGGGGAAGAAAGGTCGGTTTCCAACGCCACTCCAAATGATCGGGGAGGCATCCGGCGGAGTCTACTTCAAAAAATAGACCAAGGCGAAGGCGGCCACCGAGGCGATGAGGCCGTACATGAAAATGCCGTAGCAAATGCGCAAATAGCGGTATTTCTTGGCCAGTACAATGCCCAAAAAGTACAAATCACGGGTCATCGAACTGTAGAGGAAATCACTGTCCTTGATCATCTCCATCATCCCCCAGTGAAAATCGTCGAGCGACATGTTGTAGAAATTGCCAAAAAAGAGGAGGTTCGAACGCTTTTGCTCAATGTCTTCCCGGGTAAATTTCCCCTCCGTAATCTTGGGACGGGTCGAGAGGGTCGCGAAGATCATGGCCATCAGGCAGACGGCCAAAAGCAGGATGGTGGGCGCGATCAAGTGGGGAGTACTGCCAAAGCGCGGAACCAAAGAGGACAGGGTGATCGAAATGACGATGGCGTTGATACTGAGCATGATGTTGGCCTTGTTGTCGGCAATCGAACTCAGATTGACGTGGGTGCGGTAGGTCGTGCGGTACACCGCTCCTACCCCTCGTCCGAGGTTGAGCTGGTTGAGCTCCCCCTTGCGCAGCGACTTGTTCTTCTTTTTCTTTTTCTTGCCCTTTTCCAATACTTCGATCGGGGGCAGGGCCGACAGCGGGCTATCGGGGTTGAGCCGCGCCTTTTGCTTCATCAACTGTTGGATGTGCTTTTGCTTGCGCTTGCTGTAAAGCGCCTTGGCCGCGGCGGTGTAAAAGTGGTGCTGGTGGAGAAACTTGAGCTCAAAATCTACCCATTCGGCATCCGACATCACGATGTTTCGGACCGTCACCAATTCCTGACGAACCCGACTACAGCGCTCCCAATACGATTTTTTGCCCAGGTGATTCAGGTCCGCATCGCACAGAATTTCTTCCAGTAAGGACTGTGGTTGGGTAGGCATCTTGGTGGCTAGGATACACGCCTCAATCCGTTGGATGCGCTCCTCCGGGAATTCCCGTTCACTCAGAAAACTCCGCGCCTGAGCCGCACTACGGGCCTCGTGCCCCTCCGGCCCCTCGTCGTAGCCAATGTCGTGAAACCAAGCCGCGATCTCCAGACTTTCGCGCTCTTCCTCACTCAGCGGGTAGTAGCCCGCAATCTCCCGCGACGAATTAACCACATTGAGGGTGTGTTGCAGGTCGTGGTACACGTAGCGCTCCGGCACCCGCTCCGGGATGTACTGACGCGCGTGCGTCTCAACAGTTGTAAGAATGAGCGATTTTTCTACCTCCATGGACTCCTTTAACGAATGAGCGCTTAAAATATTAAATTTATCGCTAAATCTCACTATCCGCTTTTCACTCTATCTCTATTCCCTTCTCTCCTCCCGCTGATTTTTTCGCTTTTCCCGTAGGTAGCGCTGGTTCCGATGATCGGGAAGGTTCCAGGAAGGCCAGCCCTGCTGCGCCACCCGCCGTTCGAAACCCCTCACCTTCCAGTGGTAGTACCTCCGGATGTCCTCGTCTCGCAACAGCGGAAAGCTCTCCCGTTCCGCCAATTCGTCCAACCGTCCCTCCAGCAAGAACAAGTTTTTGTCCGAGGCCCCCCGCAGCAAAAAACCGACGTCAATCGGACCCTGGGTGGGGGTGTCGAGATTGTACCGCGTGATCCAAACGTCCCAATTGAAGCTACTGGCGAGCAGCAAAATGAGGTATACCGCCCAGGCATTGCGTTGGAGCAGAAAGAAAGCACTCCGGCGATCGCGGATCTTGAGGTACAGCGTCCACAGACCGTACAGCACGAGCAGCAAAAAAAGCAGGACCCCGATCCGCAGGTAGGCCAGGCCGTGGTAGTCGATGTAGTGGTAATTGCGCAAGCCCACCGAAAGTGTCAGAAAGGCATTCTGCCCGATCCAAAGATAGGCGGCCCGGCGCAGGGCGCCACCATCGGGAAAGAAATTGAGATTGGAGCGGAAGAAATACAGCAGCACAACCATGGCTAGCAGGATGGCGGCGATGAGGAGATAGGTTCCCTCGTGGACGTAGTTTTTGAGGAGGGGAATTTCGCCTTCCCCAAAACCCCACCAAACGTGCCGCAGATCGGTGAGGTTGACGAGGAAAAGCAAGACGTTGAGTGCGTAGAGCAACAGCCCCCCGGCGCGGTATTCGTTTCTGAGGGAAAGCGGAGAAAAACGCTTGTGAATGTCCCAATTGCGCCGCTGCTCCAAACGCCTCCGCCGGGTCTCCGGGTTGAGGCGGTGAAGCCCATCGGACTTGGTTGCCTCTCGTCGGTGGAAAAAGTCCAATGGAGTGGGCAAAAGGATACCGCCACAGAGCAACAGGCCCAGGAGGATAAAACCCACTCGGGGCCAGTAAATGTCTACGGTCCATTGGTAGAGCAGGGTGTCCCAAAAAATGGTAGTCAGTTCCGAAAAGTGTGGGTTGGCCCAGCGGTACAAGTAGTAGAAGGCCAGTACGATCAGCAGAGGAAAAACGATGAGCCGCGCGTAGTAGCCGATGCGGAGCTTGGAGTCCGGTTGTGGCAGCTGCTGACGGATGTTTCGCCACAGTTTGCGTGGGGTACTGGCCACACTCCACAGCCCCAGTAAAAAGCCGTACCACAAGAAGCGCAAGGATCGTTGCTGGCTGATGCCAATGGTGGTACAGAACGAGAGCAGGTGAACGGCTTTGCTCAGGGCCGAATGGAATACCACCACCCACACCGCCGTGAGCAGGGTGCCTCCCGCTAGCAAGAGCGTCGAACGCCGTCGCATTCCCCGGGGGTGCAGGTAAAACAGCGCGGCCATCATCAAGCCCGCAAACCACAGGGTATTGAGGCCCATCGTCTGTTGCCAAAACAAGAGGTTAAAAGCGATGACGCCCAACAGCGTCAAGACCAGCTCGATTACACTTCGTTGCATGAGGGATGGTTTTGTGGTTCGTCCTGGCCCATCAAGACGACCAGAGTGAGGTAACCGATGAATAAAAAGCCTGCCGACACCCAGATGATGCCTTCCCCCGTCTGCCCCGAGGGGTCCACCAAGCTCCGCCAGGCATCACCCACGATGCGCTGAGGCTGGCGCAGTATGTCCCAACTGTTCCAGCGCAAATAGCGACCGAGGTAGCTGCCCAGGCCACACAAAAAAATCGCTACCGTACTACTCAGCCAGGCAATGACCCGATTCCAGCGTTGCTGGATCAAGCCTTGCACTTCAAAAAGCGATAAGTAACCCAGCAGAAGGCCCGTCCAGGCAAAGGAGACGATCAGCATCAGGTCGTACCAATGGGGGACCGGATGCCGTCCGCGGAGGTGGAGCAAATCGGTGAGGATGTAGGGCGCGTTGGGGAAAAAGAAAAGCCAGGCCAGGAGCAGCACCACCGTAAACGCCGACCAGCCCCGCCGTCGATACCAAAATCCGGCGGTTAGGGCCAGCCCGTAGGGCATCCAGGCCAGGAAGAGGTTCCAGACGAGAAAGAGAAAGGTCGAGGTGCTCTTGAGCGCCAGGAGGTCTTGGGTACTTTGTACCTCGGCCAGGTCGATGCCCAAAAGGTGCAAGCGTACCCCGATCAGGGCAAAACAAAAGAGCGTACTCAGTAGCAGCAGGGCGAATAGTTTGGCCTGTCGGGCACTGCGGAAAAAAGGATGAGGTTTCATGAAAAAGATTTAAGCACGGATCAAAAAAGGAGCCTTGAACCAGCGGCCCATTTGGTGGAAAAAATACGCGAGCCAACCGGTTCGCTTGCCGGTCACCCGCCCGATGCGGTACTGGGCCTGGTAGTAGGGAGGTGCCGTCCGCAGGGCCCGTGGACAAAAGCGGTACCAGCGCCGGATCAGGCGTAGGTAGCGCGCCAGCCGGTCTTCCTGAGGCGCCGTCCACGGTAGTTGGTAGGCTTGGCGCAAGGGTTCCGGGAGCAGCCCCGTGGCGAATAGGCGGATCAGCGGGGCTCCCCAACGAAAGGGGCCGCGGAGAATGGCGGCGGCCAGGTCGAGGCCCCGCTCATCCACTCGTAGGCTGCCGTCGCTGAGGGTTTGTTGGTAGTAACGGCAAAAGTCTTCATAGCTCGTGGGATAATCCTCCGCTGGGATACCCATCAGTAGCGCCGTAATGCGGGATTCTTGGAAAAATTGCGCTTTTTCGCGGTCCGGGAGCGGGCCGTGTACCAGTTCGTAAGCCGTGATGCTGGTCTCGACCAGGGTGGCCAAGATCCATCGGAGCAGGGCGGGTTCGGTAGCGACGAAGGCCCGCTGCTGGCCCTTGGCATCGCGGTACTCGCCGCGGATGCGCTGGTGCATGCGGTACAGGTGGCCAGCTACGCGGAAGGCTTCGCTCCGGCTGCCAAAAAAGATCGATGCCATATTGAAGAAGGTACGGTAGGCGCGGCCCAGGTAGTCTTTCTGAAAACTGCTGTACTGCGCCACCCCCACCGCCACGGCCGGGTGTGCCACCTGTAGGAGCAGGGCCCGGTAGCTGCCAATGAGGATGGCGGGCTCGCGGTAAATTTTCCAGGTCATACTGCCCGGACCGTAAAAACCCCGGGCCTCGTCGGGGAAACGCGCTTTCAGTTCCGCTAGAGTAGCCCGGTAGCGGGCTTCGTCGGGGGGGCGGGAGACCATGGATGCCTGACTCATAAATTCAATTTTAAAGGTGAAAAGTGACCGCGGCCCCGGAGCTAACCGGGGCCAGCGATCCGCTTATAATACCAAGGGTGCCTCCACACCCTCATCTTTTGCTAGGATGCCCATCAGTTGGCGGAGCAGTACCGTCGGCTCCCGAAGCAGGTGCTCGAAGCGCCATCCCGTGATGCTGCGGCTCCGCCATCCCCGGCGGTAGGCGGCCCAGTACCGACGGTAGCCCTCCGGGATGAGCAGCAGGGCCAACAGCACCGTACCGGCCGCGTACAGCGAACGCTTGCCATTGCCGAGTAGAAAAGCCTGCATCTGTACCTCGCCGATCACGGTCGTTTCGTAGTGCAGTAGGACGTGGAGCACATCGTGGTCCTCCAGCTTGGGCAGTAGCTCGAAGCCCTCTCGCTCTAGGAATTTGCCCAGCTCGTACCCCAGGCTTTTGGCGGGGTAGCCCAGTAAGCGGCGGCGGTCGAGCCGCCAGTGCTGGCGGTGGCCTTTGAACCAGCGCACGTACAGGGGTTTGGTCCGATCGACCAGCCAGATCATCAGTCGGTCGCGGCGGGTCGGGGTGTTTTTTAGTTTTCTCATTGGGTAAGCTTTTAAAAGTACTTTGAAATTCAAAGTAAGTAGGTAAAAAAAAGTCAACCTAGTCAGTCGATGCTGCGGATGAGCTTTTCTAGCGCGTCCAGATGAGCGTTGAATGCCTTGCGCCCGGCGTCGGTCGCGGCGTAGGTGGTGTGGGGTTTGCGCCCGACAAAGGGTTTGGTGACCTGTACAAAATCTACCCCCTCCAGTACTTTCATGTGGCTGGCCAAGCGCCCGTCGGTTACCTCCAACATTTCCTTGAGGGTGGTAAAGTTGACCCCCTCGTTGACCATCAGGACCGACATGATCCCCAGCCGGACCTTGTGGTCAAAGGTTTTATTGAGTTTAGAAATGATCTTCTTCATCGGTAGTCGGTTCTCCAGCGTCGGATCAGGCGGCGTTTTTTTCGTATTTATAGTACATCACGATTCCGTATACGATGTGGAGCAGCCCAAAGCCGATGGCCCAGAACTCTAGTCCGTAGCCGATGTAAAACATCGCAATCAGCCCCAGCGCGATTTCGAAAAGGCCCAGGAAGCGAATATCGTCGAGGGTGTACTTGCTGCCGTTGACTAGGGCCAGTCCGTAAAAGAGTAGGGTACTGGGGGCTACCAGCCCCAGCCAGCCGTGGTAGACCAGCAGGAGGCAGAACAAACCGCCCGCCACCAAGGGGATGAGGAGGTTGATGGTCAGCCGGAGGGAGGTCTGGTCCCACATTTTTTGTCGGTTGCGTTTGACCCGTCGCCAGGTGAAGAAATAACCCAGTCCGAGGGCGGCGATCAGGACTAAGATGGCGTCTAGGAAGAAAAACTGAAGGTAATTGAGGCCCCACTTACTGACCGTTGGTGCGGTCAGGTAGTAATGCTGGCTGTGCTGGAAGGGGCTGGCGTCGAGGTAGAGAAAGGCCATCCCCGCCCCGATGAGGGCACAGATGCCCGCCGCTACGCCCGATAGGCCGCTGAGCGAGATAAAACGGGTAGAACGCTCCATGATCGAGCGAATCTCATTGAGGGTCTCCAGATGTTCGCGTTGGCTATTCATTACCATCAAACTAAATTTTTCAAAAGTACTTTGGATTTCAAAGTTAAGATTAATATTCAAAACGCGCAACTTGTGACAATTATTTTATTTTTGTGCTACCGGTTGGTCTTCGGGTGGATTTTCAACGTGAAAAATTCATTTTGTACCAGTCCAGTGCTGACCTCAAAGCTGTAAGACGGGATTAAGACAAGGTAACGTGCTGCCCCAGTGGGGGGAGCCGTGCAGCGCCTTACGAATGGCGCGGTGATCTCGTAGTAGGCCATCGTGCTGATTGCGTGAAAAGAAATACAAAAACGATGTCCAAAAGTTTACAGCAACGTTTGCTCGACGCCGTCGTCCAACACTTTCCCAAACGAGTGGCGGCTATCGAGGCACTTTCCAACCTCCTGGGCGTGGGCCGGGACGGCATCTACCGCCGTATGCGGGGCGATACCATTCTCAGTCCCAAAGAAGTCGAAGTCATTGCCCTGACCTTCCACGTCTCCCTCGATGACCTCATCTTTGGCCAGAGCGATACCGTCATTTTTTCCTTCAATGGCTTTGACGAAAGTACGCGCAGCTTTATCGATTACCTGGAGCGCTTTGAGTCCGAGCTGTCCCGGGCATCATCGATGGGAGATGGTCATTTTTATTACGCCTCGGTCGAATTGCCGCTCTTTCAGTCCTGTTTTTTTAAGGAATTGATTTGCTTCAAGCTCTACATCTGGGGACTCACCGTACTCGGCTACGAAGCCCTACAGGATCGCCCATTTTCCTTCGAGCTCCTCCCCGTCCCGCTACTGGCCACCATCCAGCGCATCCAAGAACTCTACGTCAACGTACCCAGTACCGAGCTCTGGGGGCGCAACGTGGTCGACAATACCCTCAACCAAATCGAGTACCATTTCAGTAGCGGGCACTTTCGCTCGCCCGATGATGCCCTACTGCTTTGCGAGAAGCTCACCGAGCTCACTTTTCACATGCAGTCCATGGCTTCGGTGGGTAAAAAATTCCTGCCCGATCAAAAGCCCGATCAGGTGAACAATGCCCGGTTTTCGCTCTACTACAACGAAATGATCTACACCAGCAATACCATCCTTGCGGTCTTGCCCAAGCGGAAGATGCTCTTTACCAGCCTCAGCAATCCGCACTTCCTCAAGAGCGACGATGAGCGCCTGTGCGACTACATGGAGGAGTGGTTCCGGAACGTCACCAGCAAATCGAGCGCCCTCAGCCTCCAATCCGAACGGCAGCGTCAGGGCTTTTTCAACCACCTGCGCAAGCGCATCGAAATTACCCAGCGGCGAATCGAGGTTTTGCAAGAACATTGAGGTACAACTTCCTTATCTTGTGGAGCCTCTCTTCTAAAAATACCTTGCCTATGCGCCACTGGACGCTCCTCCTCTTCCTCCTCATCGCCGGCTGGCTATCCGCCTCCGCCCAGCGCTACCTACAGATGGAACGCCGTGGCAGCTACAAGGTCAAACGCTACTCGCCGGGCGACGAGGTCACCTTTCGCCTGCGGGGAGATCCCACTTGGTACAGCGAGGAAATTCTCGAGATCTTGAGCGACGATTACCTCATTTCGGTTGCCAATCGCGCCGTACCGGTGGAAGACATCAGCCACATCCGGCGTTTTGGTGGCCGGCGCTGGTCCAAACCGGTGGGGCGCCAGCTGTACAATTTTGGTGTGGTCTGGTTGGTCTTTTCCCTGGGAGATGCCCTGATCGGGGGAACGCTGGATGCTTTCGATTTTATCGTTCCCGGGGCAGCGGGCGCCCTGGGCTTTCTGATCCAAAAGATTTTTCGACGACGCACTTACAAGATGAGTGACAAACGCCGTCTGCGGCTACTCGATTTGAGCTTTAGTCCGCTACCGGCTGGTGCCTAGCGTCCTGGAGGTAGCGGATGGCGAGGGCGTAACCTTCTAATCCCAAGCCAACGATCGATCCGACGCAGTAGGGGGAGAGGTAGCAGTGATGGCGAAATTTTTCGCGCGCGTGGATGTTGGAGAGGTGTACCTCTACCACCGGGCTGTGGATGGCCGCCACGGCATCCGCAATGGCGATGGAGGTATGGCTGTAGGCCCCGGCGTTGAGCACGATGCCGTCGTAGGCAAAACCGACGGCTTGGATTCGATCGATGAGGGCTCCTTCAGAATTGCTTTGGAAATAGTCGAGCTGCACTTCGGGAAACCGTCCCCGAAGCTGGGGCAGGTAGTGTTCGAAGGACTGCTTCCCGTAGATGGCGGTTTCGCGTTGGCCCAGCAAGTTGAGATTGGGGCCGTTGATGATGATGATTTGCATGGCGCGCTTCTTGGCCTTAGTTGCCCATTTCGGACATAAACTTGATGCGGACCAACTGGATTTCTTCCATCGTAATATCGTCTTCCGCCAGCTCGGCGAAGGCGGCTTCGGTCGAATCGGTTTCCGCCTCGCTGAAGTAGTCGTAGATGTCTTCGCGGCTGTACTCGTCCAGATTTTCTTCGATGTAGTAATCGATATTGACCTTGGTCCCCGAGGCCACGATCATGTCGAGTTCGTGGATAAGCTCTTCCATGGACAGGTTGTTGGAGGTAGCAATGTCGTACAGCGGAATTTTGCGATCGATCCCCTGGATGATGTTGACCTTGATCTTGGACTTGTTGGCGATCTGTTTGATCAGAATTTCTTGGGGCCGGTCGATGTCGTTTTTCTCGACGTACTGTGCAATCAGCTTGGCGAAAGGATGTCCGTAGCGTTTGGCCTTACCCTGGCTAACGCCGGTGATCTTGACCATATCGATTTCCGAAGTGGGGTACTGGGTGGCCATGTCCTCCAGGGAGGGATCCTGGAAGATGACGAAGGGGGGGATGCCCTTTTCCTTGGAGATGGATTTGCGCAGGTCCTTGAGGCGTTGGAGGAGGACTTTGTCGAGGGCGGCGGACTTGGCGTTGCTGCGCTCGTCGGTGGGGACTTCGAGATCGTAATCGTGGTTGATCGAGATTTGGAAGGGGGCTGGTTGGCGAATAAAGGCGCGTCCCTTGTCCGTCAGTTTGAGCAATCCGTAGTTCTCGATGTCCTTGTAGAGCAAATCGTGGAGCAGGGCGTGGCGGAAGATGGAATGCCAAAAGACGTCTCCTTTTTCCTTGCCCACACCGTAGAGCTCGAGCTTGTTGTGGCCAAAGCCGACCATCTCCTGGGTGTTTTTCCCCATCATAAAATCCACAAGGATTTTGATGCCGTAGTTCTCGTTGAGGGCTTCGATGGCTTGGAGGCCCTGGACGACTTCGGTCCGTACGGCGATGCGCTCCTTGGGGTGGAGACAATTGTCGCACATCTTGCTACAGCACTTTTCGTCAAATTGCTCGCCAAAGTAGTGAAGCAAGAAACGACGGCGGCAGGAGGTAGTCTCGGCGTAGGCGATGATTTCCTGCATCAGTTGATTGCCCATCTCGCGTTCGGCGACGGGTTTGTCGCGGAGAAATTTTTCCAGCCGCAGGATGTCCTTGTGGGAGTAAAAGGCGATGCAACGTCCTTCCAGTCCATCGCGCCCGGCCCGGCCGGTCTCCTGATAGTAATTTTCGATGCTTTTGGGAATGTCGAAGTGGATCACAAAGCGCACGTCGGGCTTGTCGATGCCCATCCCAAAGGCGATGGTAGCCACGATGACGTCGACCTCTTCCATCAGAAAATCATCCTGGGTTTTGCTGCGCAACTTGGCGTCGAGTCCGGCGTGGTAGGGAGCGGCCTTGATGTCGTTGACCACGAGCAGGTGAGCAATTTCTTCGGCGGACTTGCGGCTCTGGACGTAGACGATGCCCGATTGGTCCGGCATGGTCTTGACGAGCTGGATGATGCTCCGAATGGTTTGGTCTCGTTTTCCCTTGGGGCGTACGTCGTAGAAGAGGTTGTCGCGGTTGAAGGAAGAGACAAAGCGGTTGACCCGATCCATATTGAGGTTCTTCATGATATCGGAGCGGACCTTGGGCGTGGCGGTCGCGGTGAGGGCGATCACGGGGATGTTGTTGTCGATGGAATTGATCATCGTACGGATGCGGCGGTACTCGGGGCGAAAATCATGTCCCCATTCGGAGATACAGTGCGCTTCGTCGACGGCTACAAACGACAAATTGACGGCCTTAAAAAACTCGATGTTTTCGTCCTTGGTCAAAGTCTCGGGGGCGATGAAGAGCACCTTGGTCTTCCCTTCGATGATGTCGCGTTTGACTTTTTTCATCTGGACCTTGGTCAAGGAGGAATTGAGAAAATGAGCGATCTCGTCGTTTTTGCTGTGGCCGCGAATGGAATCCACCTGATTTTTCATCAGGGCGATCAGGGGGGAGATGACGATGGCGGTACCGGGTAGCATCATGGCGGGAAGTTGGTAGCACAGCGACTTTCCCCCGCCGGTGGGCATGATGACGAACGTATCTTTGCCTTCTAAAACGCTGTTGATAATTGCTTCTTGGGGGCCTTTGAACTGATTGAAACCAAAGTGTTTCTGTAATGCCTCGAGAGGAGATTCATTGGTTACGGTCATCATAGGAATAAAACTTTTAATTAAAGCACCGAGTTCTTTTGTGGTTCATGGGGATCGAATTAACTTGGCCCCCGGTGCGTATAAAAATAAAAAAAACTATTCAAGCACCTACTGTTCAACGCAATCTTTACCGCTTCTTAGGTTCTTTAACGGCAAAGCTCTGTATGTGTTGAACAAGTTGTCGTTCTTTTGAATAATTGATAACGTAAATAGGGGCAATTCTGTGTATCAAATAGGGAATGTAAAAGTATCGTTTTTACAAAAGCGGACAAAAATAAAAAATTAATCGTGAAAAACGAAGCACTGATCGCGAAAACTGCCCTCCGTTCTCTGGAGATCGAAGCGGCCACGATCGAGGGCCTCAAGGCCAGTATCGACGACAGTTTTTTGGCCGTGGTGAATCGGATTTTTTGCTGTTCGGGGCGGGTCATCGTGACGGGAATTGGCAAGAGCGCCCTGATTGCCCAAAAGATCGTAGCTACCCTCAATTCGACGGGCACGCCCGCCCTTTTCATGCACGCCGCCGATGCCATCCACGGCGATCTGGGCATGGTCCAAGCCGACGACCTCGTGCTCTGCCTGTCCAAAAGTGGCGCCACCGCCGAAATCAAAGTCCTCGTCCCCTTCGTTCGCCAACTGGGGAGCTGCCTCGTCGGTATGGTGAGCAACCGCGATTCCTACCTCGCCCGCCAAGCGGACTATATCCTCCACACCCCCATCGACCAGGAAGCCGACCCCAATAACCTGGCACCTACCGCCAGTACCACCGCTCAAATGGCCCTCGGTGATGCCCTCGCCGCCGCCCTCCTGGCCCTGCGGGGCTTTGGCGCCAAAGACTTCGCCCAGTTTCACCCCGGTGGTGCCCTGGGCAAACAGCTCTACCTCCGCATCCGCGACCTCTATCCCCAAAACGAACGCCCCGCCGTGGGCCCCGACGCCAGCCTACGCCAAGCCATCCTCGAAATCACCAGCAAACGACTCGGTGCCACCGCGGTCGTCGATGAAAACGATGGCCTGCTGGGCATCATCACCGATGGTGACCTCCGCCGGATGCTCGAACGGGGGGAGGATACCAGCCGTCTGCGCGCCGCCGAAATCATGAGCCCGCAGCCCAAAACCATTGGCCCCGATGCGCTGGCCGTACGGGGCTTGGCGACCCTGCGGGAATACAGCATCACCCAATTGGTGGTGGCCGACGAGGCCCGCTACCTGGGGATGATCCACCTCCACGATTTGATCCGGGAGGGCCTCCTGTGAGAAGCGCTTGGCTGCTCCCCTTGCTGGCCCTACTGGCCTGCCAGTCCCCCCCGGAGGTTCGCCACCGGGTCCAACCGAGTTTTTACCACTGGCAAAGTGCCCTGGCGCTGACCGAGTTGGAAACCGCCCGGATGGACAGCCTGGGCGTGGAGGCGGTCTACCTCCGTTATTTTGACCTCGACTGGAGCGAAAGTTACCAGCAGGTGGTTCCGGTAGCGGTGCTGACGGTCGCCGAGCCCTGGGATCCCAAGCGGGCGGTGATCCCCACGGTATTCATCACCAACCGCAGCCTGACCCGACCGGACTTGGCACTCGATACCCTAGCCCATCGGATGGCTGCCAAAATCGAGCGGATCAGCCGCGAGCTGGGCCAGCCTCCAATCCAGCAGCTCCAGATCGACTGCGACTGGACGGAGCGCAGTCGGGAAGCCTATTTCCAGCTCCTGGAGCATTTGCGGACGCATTTTCCTCAAGTCCTGTTCTCCGCTACCATTCGCCTCCACCAAATCAAATATCCCGAGCGCACCGGTGTACCGCCCGTGGATCGGGGCATGTTGATGTTTTACAACGTCGACGACGTAGCGGATCCCACCACTCAGAATTCCATCCTCGACTGGCCGGTTGCCGAGGCCTACCTCGGCCGGCTGCCCGATTACCCCCTGGATCTGGACCTGGCCCTACCGATTTTTGCCTGGGGGGCGGTATTTCGGGAGGGGCGGCTCTTGCGACTCCTCAACAACTTGCGTCGCTCCGACCTGCGCGACAGTACGCGTTTTCGCTCCGGGGAGGTGGGTTGGGTCGAGCTGTCGAAAAGTACGTATCTTCAGGGGCACTATTTGTACCGGGGGGATCGCATCCGACTGGAGGCGGTGACCAGGGAGGACTTACTGGGGGTAGTGAGGCAGCTGCGCCCCCTCCTGCGGAACAACGACTTGCACCTCGCTTTTTACCATCTGGATACGACCACCTTAAAGCACTACCCACATGCCGACCTTCAAGACATTGTACAAAGCCTTTCCGCAGCGCATTAGTCGCCACGCTGCCCTCCTCTGCTTCGTCATCGCCAGCCTGTTGCCCCTGCGCCTGTCCCGGGCTTGTGGCTTTTTCTTCGAATTTTCGGGTTATTCCCTCCTGCAGAATAATCTGGTGGACCGCGGACTGGACTACGCGCCCTACTACCTGGATTTCGAAAACTTCTACCACGACCTTCCGGGGCGGGATTCGGTGCAGATGAAGAGCAACTTACAGGAGTGGCACGAGCGCTTTTGCGAAGACCAACCCATTGCCGATCTCCAGCAGGTGATTTACGATACCTCGGTCGACGAGCTGAAGGTGTTGCGTACGGCGGCGAGTAGTAAAAAAATCAACGTGCCTTCCCGGCTGTTCGAAAACCTTTTCGCCCGCCACCTCAAGGAGCACCAGTGCCTGGAGACGATCAACTATTTGATTTTTGCCAAACGTTGTGAACCCCACGCCACGCACGCCAGTGATCCCTGGGATCCCGTACCGCGCAATCAATCCGCCATGCGGGGCCTGATCGACGAGGGGCTGCGGCTGTTCAAAAAGACCAAGTCGCATTACATCAAACTGCGTTATGCCTACCAACTCGTTCGCCTGACGCACTACGCCGGGGATTACGAGCGAACGCTGGAACTGTACGATTTTCTCCTGCCCAAGATCGACAACTCGCCCAGCATCCTGGAGGACTGGATTTTGGGACACCAGGCGGGGGCTCTGATGGCCCTGGGTAAAAATGTGGAGGCCTCCTACCTCTACGCCCTGATCTTTCAACGCAGCCCCAGCAAGCGCGAATCGGCCTACCGCAGTTTTAAGATCGAGACCCAGGAGGACTGGCACCGGTGCCAACTGCTTTGCGAAGACGATCCCGAGCGCGCCACGCTGTACGCCCTGCGCGCCCACGCCGAGGACAGCCGCGCGGCGGAAGAGATGGCCGAGATTTACCGCCTCGATCCGCACAACGAGAACTTGGAGCTGCTGTTGGTGCGGGAGATCCGCGAATTGGAAAAAGACTTTCTGGGGAAGGAATTCAACGATGAAAAAAGAAACAACGCGCGCTTCTTTGGGATTCCCCGCTCGGAAGCGGAAACCTATCTGGGGGATTTACAAACCTTGGTGCAGCGTTTGGCGGCGGAGGGCGCGGTGCGGCGACCACTGTTGTGGCGGATGGCCAACGCTTACCTGACCATGCTGAGTGGAGAGCTCTTTGTGGCACAGGATAGTTTTGCCTTGCTGGAGCCCCTGGTACCGACGGGGCCCCTGCGCGAACAACTCCAGGCCTTTCAGCTGGGGCTGCGCATCAACCTGATGGACGTCATGACCTTCGAAAACGAGGCCTTCGTCGACGATTTGATCCACAACGCCCCCTACTACCGGCAAAACCCCTACTTCCCCGACTTTGTCAACGACCGCATGGCCTACGTCTACCGGCGCGACGGGCACCCCGGTATGGCCTTCCGCTGTCGGTACCGCCTGAGTGACCTCAAGCCCAATCCCCAGCTGCCCATCCTCGACGACTTGCTCCAAATCTCGGACAGTACCGATGCGGAGGGGCGAATCAATGGCCTCCACCAATCCTTTATGATCGATGCTGCGGGCAACAATATCCGCGACGAACTGCTCGATATGAAGGGGACCCTGCTCATGAGTCAGGGCAAGTGGGAAGCGGCCCTGGAGGTCTTTCGCCAGATCCCGCTGGGGGTACGCGACCAATACCAGTTTAATCCCTTTACCGAGCGTTTCCGCGACTGCGTTCACTGCCCCACGCGCGATACGGTTTTTTACAACAAGATGGAATTGATCGAGGAATTGTTTGACCTCGAATACAAGGCCAAATCGGATCCGGAGTTTGGGGCGCTCTACTTTTACCGACTGGGGATTGCGCATTACAACCTCAGCTACTTTGGCGATTCCTGGCAGGTGATGGATTACTACCGGAGCGGGGCCAACTGGGATTACGATGCGGACGGGGTTTTTACCGATTGGTACTTTCCCTACGGCAATCGGGAGAATCGAGATTGTAGCCTGGCCCTGTCCTACTTCGAACGGGCGCGAACCTTGGCCCACGATGTGGAGCTGGCGGCGAAGGCCACTTATATGGCGGCGCGCTGCGAGCAGAACAACTACTTCATTAGTCGGGAATACGACTACCGCCCCTACAACCGGCAGATGCCCGTGGTCCCGGAGCGGTACCGCCAATATTTTCGGATATTGAACCAGGACTACGCCAATACGGCGTTTTATCGGGAGATTATTGCGGAATGTAAGTATTTTGAGGCTTATTCAAGAAAATAAAGATCAGCGACTATGATTTTTCCCATTGGCGACGACCAGGTAAAAGGGGGCTATTTTCCCCTGTTTAGTTATGGCTTTATCGTACTCAATGTGGGGATTTTTTTCCTACAACTCAGCGTACCGGGCAATTTGATTTGCGAGTGGGGTTCGATTCCCGAGGAGATTGTGGCGGGCAAGGATTGGGGCACCCTACTCAGCAGTATGTTTATGCACGGAGGGTGGATGCACCTTATTGGGAACATGCTTTTCCTCTGGATTTTTGCCGACAACATCGAGGCGACCATTGGGAATTTCAACTTCCTGGCCTTTTATCTGCTCGGTGGCCTGGCGGCTTCGGCGGCACACATTTATTTCAGCATCGGCGATCCGGGCCTGGCCTGCTGTGCCGTCTGCCAAACCATCGACTGCGCGGGCAGTCTGCCGGCCTGTGAGGGGTCCATTCCGACCGTCGGGGCCAGTGGGGCCATCTCGGCCGTGATGGGGGCCTACCTGGTCATGTTTCCCAAGTCGCGGGTCCGGATGTTGGTCGTGATCTTTTTTAGCAGTTTTCGAATTCCCGCCTTTCTCTTCCTCGGTTTTTGGATTGGGCAGCAACTGCTCAGTGGCTTCGCCTCACTACAACCCGATGCGGTGCAGTCGAGTACGGCTTGGCTGGCACACATCGGTGGCTTCTTCTCTGGCGTCTTGTTGGGCCTTATCGCTCGGTTGAGCAAGCGTCCCCAACGGGCCGCACCCCGTGCCCAGCCCGGTGACTACGTCTGAGTCCCGAAACTTAATTGATTCAGGACTATTAATAGTCGCAGAAATTGCCTATCTTATTACAGGTACTGTGAAGTAAACGGAAATGACCATTGATCTTTCACCACACCAGCAGTGCTATCATAAAACATCCGCTTTCTTCCCCCGGGATCGAAAGTGGTAACACACCTGCGGTAGATGGTTCTACCGACTCATCACCCCGTAGCACTCCGCAGTCATCCGAAACGTTAGCCCGTCGAATGAGTGGCCCGATTAACCATCCCGTCCCCTTCGGTGAGCTAGCGCTTCGCTGCTGCCGCTAATTCCCCGTTTTCCTTCCCATTCATTTTCCAGAAAATATTTATCTACCGCCGCGCTTTCCCGATGGGGAAGGATGCGGATTTACTGTAATATTACCAGCATGCTGTTACTTGCCAAAGGTGGGTCGTTGGGGCTGCGGATTGGGTGGATTGGGGCTGCGGTGGGGTGGAGAGCTGGGGCAAAAGTCCGTTTTTGCGTAACCAAACCTTCCGGTGGGGGTACCGATATTGAAAGAGTCGACTACACCAACTGGAGCTCCAGTCCATTAAACGTTTCATCAAAATTACTACCATGAAATTGAAGTTTTTATACCTGTTATGTCTAATTAGCCTGTTCTCCTGCGGGAAGGAACAATTGGAACCCGTGGAGCAATCGCTTGAGCTGACGGCTACCGAACGGGAACACCTCTGTGAAATGGGGTACGACCAAGTGGATGAGGTACTGGAAGAATACGTCCGGGTGGAGGGAGATGTGCTGGTCTACCGGCCCGCCCTACACCAGCCGAGTTTTATCGACCGCCCCGCTTGGTACGATGCGGGCAAGGAGGCGATTGATCGCCAACTGACCCTCAAGCAAGTCGACCAGGTGATTGCCTACGATAATTTGACCATCAAGGCCTACGTCGAAGGTTTTAGCGCCAGCTTCCTCCCCGAGATCGTGCTCGCGGCCCGGGTGTGGAATTCCCAGTTCCGCTGTCAGGTTCGCTTCGAATTGACGCGGGAACCCCTGGGGGCGGATATGACCATCCGCAACAGTACCAACATCACCTTTGGCCAGGCCTGTGCTCCCTTTAATGGCCAAGTGGGCAATTTGATTGAACTCAACGAATTCGGTTTGCTCAATACCCCCGTTTTCTTTACCAGTCCGAACTGTGGCCCCATTACTCGCACCTTCAACATCCAGGAACGGGTCAATGTCATCATTCACGAAATGGGGCATAGCCTGGGCTTTTTCCACGCCGATGCCAACGCCCACACGGTCACGGGGACCGACGCTTGTGGTACTACGTTCAGCGGCGACGGCTTCTTCCTCCACGGCACCACCGCCAACGACATCACCTCCGTGATGACCTCCGGCCCCATCCAGTTCAGTACGGGCGATTGTACCATCAACGGAATCAATGCCGCCGACCTGCGCGCCGCCCAAATGCTTTACCCCGACCCCGATCCGATCGACATCCCCGACATCGCCAGCCTCACCACGGTGAGCGGCAACCTCCGGCGCGTGACGATCGCCTATCCCGCCAATCCGGCCTACTATCAATTGGAAATTTGCGTCCAACCCTCGGGAGGACCCCTCCGTTGTTTCCGTACGATCGCCGATCAGAATTCTTACGACTTTCTCTCACCACCGGGCTTTACGCTGGTCCGCGTTTCGGGACTCAACTACCGCGGCGATTTTCAAACGAATTTTGTACAGGATGGGGTCGTCTTCCCCTAAGCTGGTTTCTAAGTACTCCCCAAAGCGGAGTTAGTTAATTGTGGATCTAATTCAAGATCTGATTATGGAAATCGGTCCGGCCTCCGTTTGGGGGGCGGACTTTTTACCTGGCTTGCCACTCCGGTAGTTGAGCCCCACCAGGAGTAGGGTACAGTAGAGCGCCACCCCAATCGAGGTTTCGAGGGTGTTTTCCATCAGGAAGGAGATCAGGACGACGAGGTGCAGGAGGGCGAAGAGGGGCTCGCGGTAATTGTGGCGGTAAAAAAGCGGGTAGAAAAAGGCCAAGCAAAAGAGGAGACGCCACAGTAGGCCCGAGCCCGCAAAGACGGATACGAACTGGTTGTGGGGCATTTTGGCTGGCTGGTTGGGATAGCGCTGGGCGTAGCGTCGGTGGACTTCCCGGCGCAAATTGCCCGCTCCGACGCCCAGAAGCAGGTGGTCGCAGCCAATCTCGATGCCCAGCTGGAGCGAATGTAGCCGCTCCGAGTCGGAATAGGTCGCTCCTTCCCCCACGGCGTAGCGCTCCAGGTCGTAAATGGCGTAGCGCGCCTTAGCCCGGAAGCTGGGAACGTATTGGTAAGCCAATAGGGGCAGCCCGAGCAGGGCGATGCGGGTGCCAGCCCCCACGATGATCCGGCCGGTGCGCCACACGTAGTACAGGCTCCATAGGAGGATGGCGGCGTAGAGGGTCAACAGTCCGCTGCGTACTGAGAGGACGTGGAGGAAGCCGAAGAGAAAGAGGGTGAGCCCGAGGATGAGGTAACGCTCACCGGGGTGGCGCCAGTAGTAGCCCCGCCACCAGAGGTAGGCGCCCCCCATCACACCCAGGGCCAGTAGGAGGCTGTAGCGGATGTGGCTCATGGGGGTGGGGATGGGTTGGCCGCGCTGCATGGCCTGGTTGATGGGCTCAAAATGTTGCCAGTAGTGTATCCCGACGTCGATGCTGCTGTAGCTCAGTAGAAGGAGTAGGAAGTAGAACAAACCCAGGTACTGGCGGCGCGAGAAGGGGGGGATGGAGGCGAAGGCGAAGGGGAAGAGCAAAAAGGGCAGTTTGAGCCGCAGCCTTTCCTGCCAGTACTGCGGATCCTGTAGGTCGAAGCCGCCGACGAGCACGAGGAGGAAGAAGGCGGACAGTGCGAGATAGGGGCGGTAGCGGAGGTAGCTCCGCCAGTTGCGGCCAAAGGCTCGGTTGAAGCGCAGGGGGAAGGCGCGTTCGGGGTTCCATTCGATCAGGCCCAATACCAGCAGCGCGATCATACACACGGATAGGGCAAACTTTGAGTAAATCAAAGCGGTCAACAACACGCAGCAAATAAAAAAAGCAAACTGCTGGCGGCTAATATGTCGATGGATGTCCCTCACGTTATTGGGCGAATTTAGCTTTTTTAGCTCAATTTAAAGCGGCTCCTTTCCCTAAAGGAGGAACGGAGTCCGACTGGCTAGCGCTCCCTCCGTGCCGGGCTGGGGGAAGCGAAAGCGGGATAGAAAAGCTGCCGTTGGAAAAGGAAACTAAAAGTACAACGCCAACGTTGAATTCATATTTTAAGGCCGGAGGTAGCTAAACGACAAAAACTCCTTACCTTTGGCACTCAATTCAACAATCGGACAAATCCCAACCTATGGCAGCGGAAATTTTCGACCGACTTCAACAAATTCTGGATGAGATCAAAACGGCCTCCCCTCGAAACGCAGCGGAGGTAGAACAGTTTCGCATCAAGTACCTGGGCAGCAAAAATATCCTCAAACCCCTGATGGGAGGTATCCGCGAAGTGGCCAACGAACAAAAGCGCGAATTTGGCCAACTCATCAATACCCTCAAAAAAACGGCCGAAGAGAAATTCCAAAGCCTCAAGACGGCTGCCGAACAGGCCGCCGAACAAGCCGATGCCCAACAAATTGACCTCACCGCCCCCGGTCATCCTCGTCCGCTGGGAAGCCGCCACCCGATCTCCATCATCATGAAGCAGATCGTCGATATCTTCGCCCGCATCGGCTTCACCGTCGCTGAGGACCGCGAAATCGAGGACGACTGGCACAATTTCACGGCGATGAATACGCCCGAAGATCATCCCGCCCGCGACATGCAGGATACCTTTTACCTCAAGGATAGCACCCACCTGCTGCTGCGGACCCACACTTCCTCGGTACAGTCGCGGGTGATGAAAAACACGACGCCTCCCATTCGCATCATCGCGCCGGGACGCGTGTACCGCAACGAGACCATCTCGGCGCGCGCGCACTGCCAATTCCACCAGGTGGAAGGCCTCTACGTCGACGAAAACGTTTCCTTCGCCGACATGAAGCAAACCCTCCTGTACTTCGCCCAGGAGATGTACGGCCCCGATACCAAAATCCGCCTCCGGCCTTCCTACTTCCCCTTTACCGAGCCCAGTGCTGAAATGGACGTCTCCTGCTTTATCTGTCGAGGGGATGGCTGCAACGTGTGCAAGTACACCACCTGGGTGGAGATTCTGGGCTGTGGGATGGTCGATCCGCAGGTCTTGGAAAACTGTGGGATCGACTCGGAACGCTACAGCGGTTTCGCCTTTGGGATGGGCATCGAGCGGCAGGCCATGCTGCGCTACCGGATCAATGACATCCGGCTGCTCTTCGAAAACGACGTGCGCTTCCTCCGCCAATTTACCTCCGCCCTCTAAACCTCCAGTGAATACCTTCTAATTTATGAAACCCAGCATTCCCAAAGGCACGCGCGACTTCGGCCCCGCCGTGGTCAACCGCCGTAACTATATCTTTGACACCATCCGTACGGTATTCGTCAAATACGGCTACCAAGCCATCGAAACCCCCGTCCTCGAAAACCTCGCCACCCTCACCGGGAAGTACGGCGAGGAGGGCGACAAGCTGCTCTTCAAAGTACTCAACAATGGAGATTTTCTCCAAAAGGCCAATCGCGAAGCCCTCGCGGCGGGCGACTCCGCGGAGCTCCTGCCCTCCATCGCCGACAAAGGGCTGCGCTACGACCTCACCGTACCCTTCGCCCGTTTCGTAGTGATGCACCAAAACGAATTGGCGTTTCCCTTTAAACGCTACCAAATCCAACCCGTCTGGCGAGCCGATCGCCCCCAGAAAGGCCGCTACCGCGAGTTTTACCAGTGCGACGCCGATGTGGTGGGAACCAATAGCCTGATGAACGAGGCCGAACTGGTCCAGATCTACGACGAGGTGTTCCAAAAGCTGGGTGTGGAGGTAGAAATCAAGGTCAACAACCGCAAAATCCTCTACGGGATGGCCGAAGCGGCGGGGATTGCCTCCCAATTTATGGACATGACCATCGCCATCGATAAGCTGGACAAAATTGGGATCGAAGGGGTCCGCCGGGAAATGGAACGCAAGGGCATCCCCAGCGCCGCCGTCGATCGGGTGGAGGAGATGTTGGCGGTCAAAACGCTGAGTCCCCTGAAAACACTGATGGCCGATAGCGAGACCGGTTTGCGCGGCATCGCCGAGCTGGAAGAATTCCACCGCTACTTCTATACCTACCCCGCCGGCAATGCAGTCGTCTTTGACATTACCCTAGCCCGGGGGCTCAACTACTATACCGGCTGTATCTTCGAGGTCAAGGCCAAAAAGGTCGAGATTGGCAGCATCGGTGGGGGCGGACGTTACGACGACCTGACCGGGGTATTTGGCCTCAAGGGGGTTTCCGGGGTGGGCATCTCCTTTGGTGCCGATCGGATTTACTTGGTCATGGAAGAGCTGGAGCTCTTCCCCGACCGGCTGACGGACAGTTTACAAGTCTTGCTGGTGGCCTTTGATGTGGCCACCCACACCTACGCCTTCCGTTGTTTGCAGCAGTTGCGTAGTGCCGGGATCAATGCCGAATTGTATCCCGAACCCGCCAAGCTCAAAAAGCAAATGAAGTACGCCAACGCCCGGTCGGTGCCCTACGTCGTACTCATTGGTGAAGACGAGATGAAGCGGGGGGAATTGACCTTGAAAAATATGGCCACGGGCGCACAAGACCAACGCGATCTGGCCGCCATCATCGCCGAACTAAGCGCATGAAAACAATGGTAAAATACACGCAACTCCAACGGGTACAAGTTGACCTGCGCGCGGGACGGATTACCTGCCGGGAACTGGTGGAGCACTACCTCCAACGGATCGAAGCGACGCGGGAGCTCAATGCCTACGTCGAGGTTTACGCGGCCGAAGCCCGGGCCCGGGCGGACGCGCTGGATGCCCAGTGGGCCGAGCGGCCCGATTCCCTGGGACGGCTCTGGGGCATGGTGATCTCGCACAAGGACGTCATTTGCTACGCCGGACACGGGGTAAGTGCGGCGGCCAAGATTCTGGAAGGCTTTGAGTCGCTCTATTCCGCCACGGCGGTCGAACGGCTCTTGGCTGAGGACGTCATCATCATCGGGCGGGTCAACTGTGACCAGTTTGGGATGGGCTCTTCGAACGAAAATTCGGTTTACGGTCCGGTACGCAACGCGGCGGACCCCGAGCGGGTGCCGGGTGGCTCTTCGGGGGGCTCGGCCGTGGCGGTACAGGCCGATACCTGTTTGGTTTCTTTGGGGACGGATACGGGGGGCTCGGTACGTCAACCCGCCGCCTTCTGTGGCCTGGTGGGGATGAAGCCCACCTACGGCCGAATCTCGCGCTACGGCCTGCTGGCTTACGCCTCGTCCTTCGATCAGATCGGAATGCTGGCCCACAGCGTAGAAGACGTGGCCCTGCTGCTGGAAATCATGGCCGGACCCGACGAAATGGACGCGACCACCAGCCAGCGAAGCGTGCCGGCTTATTCCGAGCAGCTCGCCCATCGGGGCCCCGCCCGGATTGCCTATCTGGAACCCGCCATCGCGCATCCCAGCTTGGATCCCCAAATTGCGGCGCGGACCCGATCGCTGATTGCGGCGCTCCGGGAGGATGGGCACCAGCTCGACGCGGTGGATTTCCCCTACCTCGATCACATCATTCCCGCCTACTACGTCCTCACCACGGCGGAAGCCTCTTCGAACCTGGCCCGTTTTGACGGCATCCGCTACGGTTACCGCCATCCCGAGGCCCAGGATCTGTTGGAAACCTACCAAAAATCACGGACCGAAGGCTTTAGCGATGAGGTCAAGCGGCGCATTTTACTCGGTACCTTTGTCCTCAGCTCGGGCTATTACGACGCCTACTACACCAAGGCCCAGCAAGTACGCCGCCTGATTCAGGAACGCACGGCGGCCATCCTGGCGGAATACGATTTTATCCTCATGCCGGTCAGCCCTTCGACCGCCTGGAAAATGGGCGAAAAGTCGGACGACCCCGTGGCGATGTACCTGGCGGACATCTACACGGTACAGGCCAATATGGCGGGTATTCCAGCCGTGGCGCTCCCCCTTGACGTACACGACAATGGCATGCCTTTTGGGGTCCAGCTTTTAGCCCAACGCTTTGCCGAGGCGGAGTTGTTGGCCTTTGCGGCCCATCTAAAAGGGACGTACGTTTAGGTTGTGTCTTATAAATACCTGTCGGTGAATCTGACTCGTCTTTAGAACCTCTCCATCACCTTCATTCAAAAGCATTTATAAGACACCACCCAAAACCAAATGCTGCTTTTGGCAGTTTCCTACTGGACCCGGATAGGATGGTGTTGGTGCTTGGGAGAATGATAAGGAAATGTTAAACCCGGGGCTGGAATAATTATTGATACAATCATAATTATCCTAATGCGTTGAAGTTTAATACATTTACCAGCGCACCGCTGATTTATGAGAATTTCTGGGTAGACCAAGGAGTACGCGATCTACCGTTTAATCAAAAAGTAATGAGAATTGTAGTTTGGATGGCCCTGGTGGCCTTATTTTTTGGAACGAACACGAGTGCGCAGTCCAATCTCCAACCTACGCCGTCCGTGGCGTACGGCGCTCCGGGAAGTTCACCCATCCCCACCTTTACCGACGCCGAATTGGTGGCCCGAATCCGCAACATGCACAGCCCCGTGGTCCGGGCGCGTTTTGACGGGATCGTCCGCAGCTACATCAATACTTACACCGTCAAGCGCCGCGAGCGGACCGAGGCCCTCCTGGGGCGGCGCGTGATGTACTTTCCCATCTTTGACGAATACATCGCCGAGGCGGACCTACCGAGCGAGATCAAATATTTGAGTATTGTGGAATCGGCCCTTGATCCGCGAGCGGTTTCGCGCTCGGGAGCGGTGGGGCTTTGGCAGTTTATGCCGGGTACGGGTAAAGATTATGGCCTCCGCATTTCTTCGACGGTCGACCAAAGACGGGATCCCCACCTGGCGACTCAGGCGGCGCTCAAGTACCTCAAGCGGCTGTACGAACGTTTTGGTAGCTGGGAATTGGCCCTGGCGGCCTACAACGGTGGCCCGGGACGGGTCAACCGTGCCATCCGTCGGGGACGCAGCCGCGACTTTTGGAAAATTCGCCGTTACCTGCCCCGCGAAACGCGCAATTACGTTCCGGCCTTTATCGCGGCTACCTACCTCATGAATTATTACGATCTGCACAACCTCTACCCCCAGTACCCCGCCAAGGAGCTGCAGATTACCGACAATACCCTGGTTTACCAACGGATTTCCTTTAGCGAAATCGCCGAAATCACCGGTGCCCCGCTCGACATCATCGAGACCCTGAATCCGTCCTACCTCCGGGGCGTCGTTCCGGCCCGCGTCAACGGCTGTAGCGTTATTCTGCCCATCGCCGCCCTGGCCATCTTCGAAAACTACCTCGGCAAGCCCGACCGGGCGCGCAACGGCATGATCTCTTCGGCCATTCCCGCCCCGAGTGTCGATCGCAGCATGGACGCCAATTACCTCAGGACGACCTACGAAGTCGAGCCGGGTGATCACCTCAGCAATGTCGCAGCCCTGTTCAATTGTACCGAAAAAGACCTGGTGAGTTGGAACCGGCTCACCTCCGCCCAATTGTATCCCCGCCAACGGCTGACGGTATACGTTCCCAAACGCTCTTCCACTGCCCTGCTCCAACCTCTGATCAGCATTCCCCGCAAACAGTTGCGACTACTTGAGCCCCTGGCCCTACCGACCGAGTTGATGACGGTCAAGCCGGTCAGCTTTGTCCCGCGTTCCCGTCCTCACTTCCGACCGGGCAAACGGGACAAGTACATCTACTACCAGGTGCGTCGTCGGGAAACACTGGCGGAGATCGCGGCCAAATTTCCGGGGGTCAGCCCGCAGGATATTTTGGAGTTGAACAAATTTCGGGATGGCCAGGCCCTCAAGCCCGGCAAGCGCATCAAAATCCGGGAACGCTAGTGGGACTTGGAAAGTAACCGCTTACTCCGCGGCTCTTTGCGATTCTTTGCGATTCTTTGCGGCCCTCTGCGATACCCGATTACTTCCCCAATACCTTAAACACCGTTTCCTTATAACTCCTACCAATCGGCAACTTCTGATCCTCCACCTCGATCTCGGTCGCTGAAAAAGCACTGATGTGGTCCCGGGACACGAGGAAGGAACGGTGAATCCGCAACAGCTTTGCCTCTTCCAGGATGCCTTCCAATTCGCCCAGCTGAAACTTCGTCGTCAGACACTGTTCCCCCGTGTGAATCTTGACGTAGTCCTTCCGACTTTCGATGTAGCGGATTTCGTCGAGGTAGACCTTGACCTTTTTCTTCTTGACGTTGAAGAAGCGGTAGCTCCGCTCCTTTTTGACGGTGCTTCGCTTGCCCGCGGCCGTTTCGGGAGGCTTGAGTTTGTTGACGGCCTGGAAGAAACGCGAGAACTCGATGGGTTTCAACAGGTAGTCGACCACCGCCAGGTCGAAGCCTTGGAGGGCGTACTGGTGATAGGCCGTAGTGAGGATGATTTGGGGGGGATTTTTGAGGGCTTTGATAAAATCGAGTCCCTTGAGTTTGGGGAGGTGGATGTCGAGAAAGACGACGTCGATGCGCTCTTTGCGCAGGGTTTCGAGGGCGTAGATGGCGTCTTCGCAAATGCCCACCAGCTCGAGTTGGCGGACTTGGCCGATGTAATCCTGGAGCACTTCGGCGGCCAGGGGTTCATCTTCTACAATGAGGCAACGGAGTTTATTCATAAGTCGCGGTTCAGGTCAATGTTTAGTTGTACGGTAAAACGCTGGGCTTCGTTTTGAATGGCCAGTTGGTGTTGGCCGGGGTAGAGCAACTCCAATTGTCGGCGGACGTTTTGCAGACCGATGCCGTTGGAGGGCGGGGCTACGGGATCGCTATCCTTGCTATTGGCGACGGTGAGGCCGAGCTGGCCGGCTTGGAGCCGGAGGTCGATGTTGATGTAGGTATCAAAGCGGGTTTCGCTACTGCCGTGCTTGAAAGCGTTTTCGACGAAAGGCAGGAGGAGGAGGGGGGCGACGGGGCGGTGGGGTTCGTCGATGGATTCTTGAAAGGAGATGGAAAGGCGTTTGTTGTAGCGGAGTTTTTCGAGTTCGATGTAGTCGCGGATGACCTTGAGTTCGTTGCCGAGGGGGATGCGGGGCTGGGTACACTCGTAGAGCATAAAACGCAGGATCTGGGAAAGCTTCATCACCACCGGAGCGGTATTGGGCGATTGCTTGCGGGCCAGGGCGTAGATGTTATTGAGGGTGTTGAATAAAAAGTGGGGATTGGTTTGGGCGCGGAGGAAATTGAGTTCCGATTGGAGTTTTTCGCGTTGCAACTCCTCTTCCCGCAATTGGCTTTCGAGCCGGCCCTTGAGCAGCTTCACGGTGGAGGCAACCCCCACGGCGGAGGCGATGTCGAGTACGTAAAACAGCATCCGGCGGAGATTGAGAAATTGGTCCGCCTGGGTAGGGTAGTCGTAGATGACGGGGTAAACGAAGTAGTAGACGATCACCCGGTTGAAGACCATGAGGTCCAGAAGCATCCGTATCCAGCTCCATATTGAAGACTGCCCCATAGAAGGTTTTGGAGGCCTCAAGATCGGTCACTGGGATTTCGAACCAGCAGGCAAAGTTTTGAGGTGCGTGTGTCATGTTTGATCTCCCGTTTTGGTG
>CALCCH010000731.1 GCA_937899855.1 uncultured Saprospirales bacterium
CTTTCGGTGCATTTTTGACCATTTTGTGGTCAACCTATTTTAGGACAAGACAGGGAGCGGTGAACGATCGCTCCTTGAGGGCGGGTCCCACCCCAAGCCCACCTAGTGGTTTACGTTATAACAATTCACGCACTTAAACTTCTTTTCCCCCAATTCCATAACGCAAAAAGCCCGTTTCGATACAACAATCCTTCCTCCCTCCCTGTTTCCTGTATGGCGCCTAGGACAAAGAAGTGCCGTTCCGAGCTTCCGCTCCTTGTTTTTTGCGTAAATTTGTACTAGTTTTGACTAAAAGCGATCAATTATGACCGAGGTAAAAGAAAAGACCATCATCACGCCCATCACACTGACCGATGGTGCCATCAAACAACTGACCAAAATTCGCGACGAGCAAAACCTGCCCGAAAGCCATGGCCTCCGCGTTGGGGTCAAGGGAGGGGGCTGCTCGGGCTTCTCTTATATCCTGGGCTTTGACACCCAAAAGGAAAACGACGATATTTTCGAAATCAACGGCATGAAGGTGCTCATGGAAAAGGCCCACGCCATCTACTTGTTGGGAATTGAAATCGACTGGTTGGAAGGCCTCAACAATCGTGGCTTTACCTTCAACAATCCCAATGCCAAGGACACCTGTGGTTGCGGGACCTCCTTCTCGGCCTAGTCCGCTACTTCCCGCCTACTTCCACTGAAAAAGGGGAATCAGCCATGGCTGATTCCCCTTTTTACTATCCGGAGCGCTGCGGATTACATGTTGGCGATGATCTCGTCCCCAAATTCCGAACACTTCAGCAAGGTCGCGTTCTTCATCAGGCGCTCAAAATCGTAGGTGACGCGCTTCTTCCGAATCGCCCGGCCGACGCCTTTGACGATCAGATCAGCCGCTTCGCCCCAACCCAGGTAACGGAACATCATCTCTCCCGACAGGATCACCGAACTGGGGTTGACCTTATCGAGCCCCGCGTACTTGGGGGCGGTACCGTGGGTCGCCTCAAAGATGGCGATTCCCGTTTCGTAGTTGATGTTGGCTCCCGGGGCAATCCCGATGCCACCGACCTCGGCCGCCAGCGCATCCGAGACGTAGTCGCCATTCAGGTTGAGGGTGGCGATGACCGAGTACTCGGCCGGGCGGGTGAGGATCTGCTGGAGGAAGGCATCCGCAATCACGTCCTTGACCAGAACGGCTCCCTTGGCCAGGGCCTTTTCCTGCGCCTTGTCCGCTGCCTTTTTGCCCTTGTCGGCCGCAATGCGGTCGTACTGGGCCCAGGTCCATACCTTGTCACCAAACTCTCTTTCGGCCAGCTCGTAGCCCCACTCCTTGAATTTACCTTCGGTAAACTTCATGATATTGCCCTTGTGGACCAGGGTCACGGAGGGCAGCTCATTGTCGATGGCGTGGTTGATCGCCGAGCGGACCAAGCGTTCGGTGCCTTCGATCGAAACGGGCTTGATGCCCAGGGAAACGGTATCGGGGAAGCGGATCGACTTGACCTTCATCTCCTCAATCAAGAACTTCTTTAGCTTCTTCAGCTTGGCCGTTCCGGCGAGGTATTCAATCCCGGCGTAAATGTCTTCGGTGTTTTCCCGGAAGATGACCATGTCCACCAGCTGGGGTGCACGGACGGGGGAGGGCACCCCTTTGAAATATTTGACGGGGCGTACACAGGCGAACAAATCTAACTTTTGACGAAGGGCAACGTTGAGCGAGCGAATGCCACCCCCCACGGGAGTGGTCAGGGGCCCCTTGATGGCGACCAAGTGGCGCTTGACGCTGGTCAGGGTTTGGGTGGGCAACCACTTGCCCGTCTGGTCGAAGGCCTTCTGACCTGCGAATACTTCTTCCCAGTGTACCTTGCGTTTTCCTTTGTAGGCTTTTTCGACGGCGGCATCGAATACGCGGACGGCCGCAGCCCAAATGTCGGGACCAATGCCATCGCCCTCGATGTAGGGGATGATCGGATCGTCGGGAACGATCAGTTTCACGCCCTTCTGAGCATCAGACTGCTGGTCAATCGTTATTTTTGTTCCACTCATTTTTTTATTATTGAATTTTATTAGAAATTGCTTGCGCAAAATTTGCACAAATGTAAGAATTTCAGAAACGTAAACTGCTTTATGATGATGCAAAAATGGATGTTTTTTTTGGTCCTCCCGCTTTTTTTCGCCTGCAATAGCAGCCAAAAGTCAACCGCCGGTGATGCGGCCGCGGGCCTGACCACCAAATGCAAAACGGCGGGGATCGTACGCGACCTTTCGGGACTCGATGGCTGTCAGTTTATGATCGAAATTGAAAACGGGGAGAAATGGCGCCCCGCCAAAATCGAAGACGACAAATTCCAACTCCGCGACGGACAAGCCGTCCTCTTTGGCTACCGCGAAGTGAGCGATGTGGTCAGCACCTGCATGGCCGAAACCAAAACCGTCGAGGTGACCTGTATCAAGGAAATTACCAACGACAAAGACAAACCCATCGTCAAACAATGCTGGGACCTCACCAATCCTACCGACGCCCCCTGGATGGCGGAACTCATGGAAAAACACCAACCCTTTCGCATCACGAAGTACAACTTTCGCGACGGCTGGGCCTACCTCATCCTCAGCAGCAAGCGCCGCTTCTTTTACACCTGCCAGGGCAAGGACCTCTGCCCCGATGCCGAAGAGATGGAAGGCTGTCTCAACAAATACCTCAAGCTGATGAGCAATCCTCAGCAGATTTACTCGAATCAATAAATCCAGCCGCTGATGAATCCCCACCTGGATCCCAGTAAGGAAAATTTTCCCCCCGAGGAGCAACAGATCGAACGGGCCCTGCGCCCCAGTGGCCTGGACGACTTCAACGGCCAGCCGAAGATCGTGGAAAATCTCCGCGTCTTCATCGCCGCCGCCCGGCTCCGGGAAGAAGCCCTCGATCACGTGCTCCTCCACGGGCCCCCAGGCCTGGGCAAGACCACCCTGTCCCACATCATCTCCAACGAACTGGATGCCAACCTCAAACTGCCCTCCGGCCCCGTACTCGAAAAACCCGGTGACCTGGCCGGCCTCCTCACCAACCTCGAAGAAGGCGATGTCCTCTTTATCGACGAAATTCATCGGCTCAACAACGTCGTCGAAGAATACCTCTACTCCGCCATGGAAGACTACCGCATCGACATCATGATCGACAGCGGCCCCAACGCGCGCAGCATCCAGATCAGCCTCAACCCCTTTACCCTCGTCGGCGCCACCACCCGCATGGGCCTGCTCACCGCCCCCATGCGCGCCCGCTTTGGCATCACCTGCCTGCTCGACTACTACGACATCCCCACGCTGGAAAAAATCATCCACCGCTCCGCCGATATCCTCGGCGTGCCCATCACCCCGGAAGGCGCCAGCGAAATTGCCCGCCGCAGCCGCGGCACGCCCCGGATCGCCAATGCCCTCCTCCGCCGCATCCGCGACTTCGCCCAGATCAAGGGCGACGGCACCATCGGCCTCGAAATCGCTCAGTATGGCCTGCAGGCCCTCAACGTAGACGAAAGCGGACTGGACGAGATGGACAATAAAATCCTGTCGACCATCATCAACAAATTCAAAGGGGGCCCCGTCGGGATCAGCACCATCGCCACGGCAGTGGGGGAGGAGGCCGGTACGATCGAAGAAGTCCACGAGCCCTTCCTCATCATGCAGGGTTACCTACAACGTACGCCCCGCGGTCGCGAAGCGACGGCCAAGGCCTACGAGCATCTGGGAATCGTGCCCCCTTCCGCCACGGGGACCTTATTCTGACTCATTGCCAACAAAATAACTTTCCTTGAAATTAATCGCCAAAACCCTCCAGGGCCTCGAACCCGTACTGGCCCAGGAACTCCAACAACTCGGTGCCCGCGATGTCCAAATCCTCAAACGCGCCGTTCAGTTTGCCGGCGACCTGCGCCTCCTTTACCGCAGCAATTTGGAACTGCGCAGCGCCATCCGCATCCTCTGGCCCATCGCCGCCTTCCGGGCGCGCCACGAAGACGACCTCTACCGCCGCATCCAACGGACTGACTGGAGCGAATACCTCAATCAGCGGCAAACCCTGGCGGTGGATGCCATCACCTATTCCGAGACCTTTCGCCATTCCAAATACGTGGCCCTCAAAACCAAAGACGCCATCGTCGACCAGTTTCGCGAACGGACCGGGCGGCGCCCCAGCGTCAACGTCGCCAATCCCGACCTGCGCATCAACGTCCACATCCGGCAAAACGAAGTGACCGTTTCGATCGATAGCTCCGGGGAGTCGCTCCACAAACGGGGCTACCGCAAGGAAACCCTCGAAGCTCCCATCAACGAGGTCCTCGCCGCCGGCATCCTGCTCCGCAGCGGCTGGCGGGGCGAACGCCCCCTGATCGACCCCATGTGCGGCTCAGGTACCTTCCTCGTCGAAGCCGCCGCCATCGCCAGTCGCGCCCCCGCCCAGTGGCACCGCCAGCAGTTCGCCTTTCAAAAGTGGAATAACTTTGACCCCCAGCTCTGGCAAGAGTTGCGCGAAGCCGCTCGCGCCCAGCAAATCGATCCCCCCCATGCCATCCTGGGCTTCGACAAGAGCTTCCAGTCGATCCGCGTAACCCAGCGCAACCTGGAGGCAGCGGGCCTGGCCAACCACGTCGAAGTCAAACGCCGCCCCTTTGAAAAGTTGGTTCCGCCGGCCGAAGGGGGCGTCCTCGTCGCCAATCCGCCCTACGACGAACGGCTGGAGGTCGACGACATCGAAAAGCTGTACCGGATGATTGGCGACCGCCTCAAACAGGCGTTTACGGGCTACGAAGCCTGGATCATTTCGTCCAACAAGGCCGCAATCAAGAGCATTGGCCTCAAAGCCTCCGCCCGCGTTCCGATGTTCAACGGGGCGCTGGAATGTCGATTGCTGCACTACGAGCTCTACGAGGGCTCGCGCAAGGGGGAAGGCAAATAATCATCTGCAAGGTTACCCAGAGATCTCTCAAGATGGGGCTATCTTCCTTTTCGAAAAATCACTATCTTGACTTTTCTAACAGGAAATTAGGATGATTACTAGCCTCTCCATATCAGGATTCAAGACCTTTCGGGATTTCAGGATAGAATTATCCCCCTTCGTCGTCATTGCCGGTTCGAACGGTGCGGGTAAGAGTAACCTCTTCGATGCCATCCAGTTGCTGTCGAAGCTGGCCCAGGATGATCTGCGGTCCTCCTTTCAGAATTTGCGTGGTACGCCTCAGGAACTGTTTACCCTAGCTCCGGATGGTGTTTATGGTGATAAGATGGAATTTGTGGTAGAAATGCTGGTGGATCAGCAGGTAAAGGATAAATGGGGGATGAAAAAGACCCTGAAGTACACCCGTCTTCGATACACTTTGAGTATTGTTCGCCGGCCAGATGATCGAGGACTGGACCGCTTGTACGTCGAGCGGGAAGCGTTGGTGCCGATCAAAAAGATGGAGGATGACTGGTATCGCCGTCGAGTTGGCAACAACTTCTGGCGCCCTTCACTGAGGGTAGGGCGCACGAAAGAGTACATTTACACCGGCGAAAAGAATGGCGTTCCTACGATCTTCCTCCGCCAAGATGGTACTCGTGGGGGCCGACCCAGTCCGGCCGAAGAGGTGGAGCGAACCGTACTTAGCAGCATATCGACCGTCGAATTCCCACACGCTTTTGCCGCTAAGGAGGAACTGATGAATCTAATGTTTCTCCAATTGAACCCCGTTCGGCTGCGGGAGCCTAGCAACTTTCTGGCCGAGCCCCATATTACCACTGATGGCTCGAATCTATCCGCTACGCTGGCCCGATTGAAATCCGAGGACACCACCATTCTATCCGATATCGGCCGTGAGCTGAGCCACTTCATTCCCAACATTACTGGCATCGGTGTGGCGGAGGACCAAAGCACCAAACAATTTATCATCCAAGCCCAAACCGCTGATGGCAAACAATTCTCTTCTCGTGTTTTGTCCGAAGGAACCCTCCGCTTGCTGGCCCTCGCTACCATCAAGTACGATGACTTATTCAAAGGAGTCCTTTGTTTTGAGGAACCAGAAAATGGCATTCATCCCTCGCGGATAAACATCATGATTGATTTACTGAGCAGTTTAGCGACCAAGCTCCGAGAAGAGGAAGAATCTTCTTTTCCCCTGCGACAGGTCCTGGTGAATACCCATTCCCCGGTGATGGTTGGGGAATTGTTCAAGAGTGGGTCAAACCTTCATACCACCGTCTTTTTTGCCCAATTGGTATCCCGGATTGATCCAACGAGCAAGTCTAAATCCCAATACACCAAGATTACTCCCGTAGTGTACGGAGAACCCGAATTGGATTTTCACCTGAGCCAGGCGGAGGAGAAAATTGGTCATACTGAAGTGATCAAATACCTCAATACTGTGGATTTTCGTGGTGTAGAAATGTAAGCTGATGCCCAATAATGCCTTAACCATCGCTTTCACTGGTGAAGGAGTCACTGATGAGCGATTTCTGCCCAATATTATCCAACGCACTGCGGAAGAACTCCTGATGGAATATGGTAAAGGTATTATTGAGGTATACCCAGTGATGAATCTAGGTCGAGAAGCCCATCCGGAGGGAGACATCTACGGTGCCGCCGTAAGGGCTGAAGGTTATCATTTACTGGTCGTACACCGGGACGCGGATCATCGCGACGAGGAAAAGGCACTAAAGTATTCCATCCGGCCTTCCGTGGAGAAAATCCAACTTGCGAAGGGAGATTTGTGCCGAACGTTAGTCCCCATCATCCCGGTACGGATGACCGAGGCATGGTTGATGGCGGATAAAGACCTACTCCGAGCGGAATTGAGAACTAATTTGTCCCTCAAGGAATTGGGCCTTCATCGGTCTCCAGAGCAATATGCCAATCCCAAGCAGGTCATCGAACAGGCGCTTCGAATTGCTCAGGCCGATCAATCCAAGCGACGTCGCAATCTAAGGATTGGTAGTTTATACGAACCCTTCTCACTAAAAATCCCCCTTCCAAAGCTGTTTCAGTTACCTTCCTACCGGGCGTTCTACGGCCGCCTGCGAGCCAAACTGGAGGAATTACAGTACCTTACCGCTAGCTAGGAAATCCTTTATTCCATCAAAAAAATCCCCAGATCCACTAAGGGTCACCCTCCGTCCCGGTGTTCTTGAGTAAAAGTCATCCGCCCCCCGCTCCAAACACCACGATTCATGAAAAAAATCAATCTGTTCGTCGCCTGCCTTGGCTGCTCCCTGTTATTGTTCCACGGTTTGGCCTGTAAAGACGCGGAAATGCCCCCTCCTCTTTCCCCCACCGAAGAGTGGCGAAGAAGCGCCGAAAACCCCATTCTCCGCGATCCTATCCCCGCAGCCAACTACCAGGTGGCCAGTGATGGGCACATCTTTTTTGAGGAAAACGGCCAGCTCGCCATGATCTATACGGGCGATACCGACGGCCACGCTTCCATCAAACTGGCCCGGGGCCGCAGCCTCACCGACTGGGAATTGGACCGCTCCCTCCTCTTCGAACTGGGGCCCAGCCAGTGGGACCGGCACAAAGAAACCGCCTTTTACCGCCAAACCGCTGCGGGCAAGCACCAGATCTATTACATCGGCTACCCGGAAGAGGACCGCTACCAAGCCCAGGTTTTTCTGGCCGAAGCCGATCAGCTGGAAGGGCCTTATACGCAGTCCGCCAGTCCCGTAGTTCCCCGTGGTAACCTAGCGGGCAAAGACGTCTACTGCATCACCTCGCCCAGCGTGGTGGCCCATGAGGGCCTGTTGTACCTCACCTTCCTGGCTTGGAACGCCGGGCCCAACGAAGTCACCGAAGTGTGGGCCCTGGGCGCGCGCTCCACCGACGAAGGCCACACCTGGTCCGACTTCCAACTCATCGATACCCCCATCGGGATGGAAGGCCAGTTGACCCGCCGCCCGACGGGCGATTTTGTGGCGGTCCGCACCGGACCCTACGGTGCCGCGGAGGCCATCTTTTACGCCACCGCTCCTCATCCCTTCGGCCCCTGGACGACCAGCGAACAACCCCTTCTCACACCCGGAGGCGCGCCCCTGGAAACCCACGAGATCATCGCCCCCCAAATCACCATCGATCCCCAAAGTGGGGAAGAATACCTCTTTTACACCGGTGCTGATCACCAACGGGGCTGGTGGATGATGTTGGCCGAACGACCGTAAACCACCGCCCGGGCGGGGGCGTGCTGTAGTAAAGTGTATCTTTATGATGATGAAAACGGTTCTTTCTTTGGTATTTTGCACTTGCTACTGCTTCGCGCTGGCCCAAACCTGTCTGTCCCCGGTACGGCGGATTGCCTATCCCGGCCTGTCGATCGTTATTTCCCCCCCGCCCCCCGCCCTCAGCGCTGCGCTACTCCGGGGGGACCGTGTCTTCCTCCAACCCGCCGGAGCCCCCACTTCCCAGCTGACGCCCCCTCCGCTGATCCCCTTCCCCTCGCTTGCTGACGTTCCGCTCCACCAGCCCACCCTGGGCTTCTTCTGCCAATTGGAAGTCCAACTGGCCCAACGGGCCTGCCTGCCCCTCCGCATCCGACTCGGCGAGTTCGAGTATACGGAGCGCCTGGAATACGGAGAGCACTTTCGCTTGGGCGCTAAGGATGGAGAATAAAACGACACATCCTAAGCCAAATCAAATAGATTGCGTACCCCCATTTTGCGGCTGACGGTAAAGCCTTCGGCGTATTCAAAACCCGCGTGTCGCCCGTAGGTACGGGCCCGCGCTCGGAGGAAATCGAGAAAGTCCTTACCGGAGATGGGCGTCTGGGGAGCATCCGCTGCCACCCGTGGGTCGTCGGTGTAAAACTGGGTACGGAAGGCTAAGATCAGGGCCTCCTTTTGTTCGATGTAGGGAGAGATGTCGACCACAAAATCGGGTTCGATGTTGTAGTCCTGAATGTAGTGGTAGAGGGCTCGGGGCCGGTGGGGAGGCAGCACGGCGCCCGTCGCATCGCGGATGTCGACTTTGACCAGGCCGGCGATAAAACAGGCATCGGCGATGAGCTTGGCCGCGCGGCCGTGATCGGGGTGGCGGTCGCGGATGGCATTGGCCAGCACGATTTCGGGGCGGTACTGCCGGACCTTGCGGGCCACGGCGATCAGGTTGTCGCGTTGGTGGGTGAAAAAACCATCGGCGAGCCGGAGGTTGTCGCGGCTCTGGGCACCCATCATCTCGGCGGCCCGGGCGGCCTCTACGTCGCGGATTTCGGCGGAGCCACGGGAGCCGAGTTCGCCCCGGGTCAGGTCGACCAGCGCAACGTGCTTGCCCAGGGCAATGTGGTGCAGGAGAGTGCCACTACAACTCAATTCGATGTCGTCGGGATGGGCGCCGATGGCCAGCAGGTCTACTTTCATGCCGAAATTTACAACAATTTCTGGATGGCGCGCTTGACCCGCGACGCCGTCGGCTTGGTAAAGCTGTAGAAGTAGTCTACCACCTTGCCGTCCTTATCGACCAGGTACTTGTGAAAGTTCCACTTGGGGATGGAGTTGACCGCTCCATTTTCCGATTTCGTGGCCAAAAAGCGGTACAGCTCGCAAGCTTCCTGGCCCGTGACGTGGACCTTTTCAAAAATTGGATATTCCGCCTCGTAATTGAGGACGCAAAATTGCTGAATCTCCTCTCCGTTAAGGGGTTCTTGCCCGTTGAAATCGTTGGAGGGGAAAGCCAAAACCTCCAACCCGTCCTCGCGGAATTCGCGGTAAAGGTCGGTCAGCCCTTCCAATTGGGGCGTAAATCCACACTTGGAAGCCGTATTGACGATCAACAAGACTTTGCCCTCGTAATCGGCGAGCGAAACGGGACGTCCTTGGACGTCATTTACGGTAAATTGGTGAACGGTCGGTGCAGCACTATTGGCCATGTCAATGATAGTTTGTTTGATACGGCAACCTAACTACTGAGCGGGGGAAAAAGTTTAAGCCCCCCGTAGAATGGAACATAATGCCCCAAAAAACGATAAAATCATAAATCTGTACCTCAATTTCCGATTTTAGTACCCAAATTCGTTGCCCCATGTCTCATCCTCGTCTCCTCCCCATCCTGACCGGTTTGTTGTGCCTACTGGGCCTGTACTCCTGCCAGCCCCGTACCGATACGACCACCACCACCGAGGTGGAAGCCTCGGGGCCCACCCGTTTTCGGCTCGTTCCCGCTGAGGAATCGGGGGTCCAGTTTGCCAACCAAATCGACGAAAACTACGAGTACAATATCCTTAATTACGAATACCTCTACAACGGCGGTGGCGTCGCCATCGGGGATATCAATAACGATGGATTGCCCGACCTATACTTTAGCGGGACCTTCGTCGCCAACAAACTCTACCTCAACCGGGGCAACCTACGGTTTGAAGACATCACGGCCCGGGCTGGGGTAGGGGCCGAACGGGGCTTTAAAACCGGTGTGTCCATGGTCGATATCGCCCACGACGGCTGGCTCGCCCTCTACGTCTGTCGGACCAGCAAATCGGACGACGGGCAGAAGGACAACCTGCTTTACCTCAATCAGGGCGATCTGACCTTTACCGAAAGCGCCGCCGACTACGGCCTGCTGGACAACAGCAATAGCAACCACGCCAATTTCTTTGACTACGACCTCGATGGCGATCTCGACCTCTACTTGCTCAATCACCGCCTCAATTTCAAGGAGGCCGTCCGAATGCGCCTCAAGCAACTGCCCGATGGTCAGATCATTCGCCAAACCGCCCCCCTCACCCCCTTCGAATCGGACCGCCTCTACCGCAACGACGGCAACGGCAGCTTTACCGACGTCACCCAAGCCGCCGGACTGGTCAATTCCGCCTTCGCCTTCGGGGCCACCGTCTCCGACCTCAACGGGGATGGCTATCCCGACGTCTACGTCACCAACGACTACATCGAACCGGATTACCTCTACATCAACAACGGCGACGGCACCTTTACCGACCGCTATTTTGACTACCTCCGGCACTCGAGCCAAAACAGCATGGGCTGCGACATCGCCGATTTCAACAACGACGGGCTGGTCGATATCGTCGTGCTGGATATGATTACGGAGGATCCCATCCGCTACAAAGAGCTGATGAACATCATGCAGCTTGAGCGCTACAACGCCCTGGTCCAGTACGGCTACGGCCACCAGGTGAGCCGCAACGTACTCCAACTCAACAACGGCAACGGCACCTTTAGCGAGATCGGCCAGCTGGCGGGTGTAGCCGCTACCGACTGGAGTTGGGGCGGCCTCCTCACCGATCTGGACAACGACGGTCTGAAGGATCTCTACATCGTCAATGGCTACAAACGCGACGTTACCAATCTGGATTACATGACCTACGTTCGCGACTCGATCGAACAATCGGGTGGGGTCAATCCCACGCGCTATCCCGACGTCAACGAATTTCTAAAAATCATTCCCTCCGTCCCCCAACGCAACTACCTGTACCGCAATCGGGGCGACCTGACCTTCGCCGACGTCACCGAAGCCTGGGGACTGCCCGAACGCTCCTTTTCCAATGGCTCGGCCTACGGCGATTTGGATGGGGACGGCGATCTCGATCTGGTGGTCAATAATATCCAGTCTGCCGCTTTTGTTTACGAAAACCAGAGTCAAGATCTTCCCGATGCCCACTACCTCCAGGTACAATTGCGCGGACCCGCTCAAAACCCCCTTGGGATTGGCGCCAGCGTCCGCATTGAATACGACACTACCTTGCAATACCTGGAGATGAGTCCCACCCGCGGCTTCTTTTCCTCCAGCCAGCACCTGCTGCATTTTGGTCTGGGCGAGCGGGAAACGAGCGTCCGGCTACGAGTGCGCTGGCCCGATGGCAAGGAGGAATACCGGCCCGAAGTGGCTGTGGATCAGGTGCTGGTCCTGGATTACGCGGCGGCACAATCGGTGGAAAAGCCGCTGGAGAAAAAGGCAGCGCCCTGGTTTGTGGACGCGACCGAAGCGCTGGGGATCGATTACGAACATCGGGAAAATGCCTTCGAAGACTTTAACCGCGAACGCCTGCTGCCGCACCAATTGTCCAAGTTGGGCCCCCGCATCGCCGTGGGGGATGCCAATGGCGACGGGCGGGAAGATTTTTACGTCGGGGGAGCACTGAACAGCTCCGGAGCGCTCTACCTACAAAACTCGGAAGCGCGCTTCCAAAGGGCCAGCACGGCCACCTGGGAAGCCGACCGACAGTACGAAGACCTCGACGCCCTCTTTTTTGATGCTGATGGCGACGGCGATCAAGACCTTTACGTAGTCAGTGGCGGGGCGGCTGCGCAGGCGGGCAGCCCCATCTTTCAAGACCGCCTTTACTTCAACGACGGGCGCGCCAACTTCAAACGGAGCCAGGCTTTGCCCCCCATCGCGACGAGCGGGGCCTGCGTCAGTGCCCACGACTACGATGGCGATGGCGATCAGGACCTTTTTGTGGGAGGACGGCTGATCCCCGGAGCCTATCCCACCGCCCCGAGGAGCTACCTGCTGCAAAACGACGGTGGCCGCTTTAGCGACGTCACGGACCAACGGGCGCCCGGACTGGAGCGAGCGGGAATGGTCAGTGATTTTCGCTGGGTCGATTTGGATGGTGATCAAAAGTTGGAATTGCTGGTGGTGGGCGAATGGATGCCCGTGAGTGTGTACCGCTACGACGGCCGGAGCCTGGTGGATGCCACCACCGATTACGGACTGGCGGGGAGTGAGGGATGGTGGAATTGCGTACTGGCCCAGGATGTCGACGGCGATGGCGATACCGATTTGGTGGCGGGCAATTTGGGAACCAATACGCGCTTGCAAGCTTCGTCCCAAGCCCCACTGGCCTTATTCGCCAAGGACTTTGACCAAAACCAGCAAATCGATCCCATCCTGGCCTTTAGCCATCGGGGAGCCTACTATCCCTTCGCCGGTCGGGATGCCCTGGCCAAGCAGCTCCCCAAGATCAAAAAGAAATTTCCGCGCTACACGCCCTACGCCCGGGCGACGGTCAACGATCTTTTCTCCCCCCGCGAACTGGCCGATGCCCAACGCTTGGAAGTTTACGAATTGCGCAGTTGCTATTTTGAAAACGACGGGACGGGCCAATTCAATCGCCAGCCGCTGCCCCTGAGGGCGCAGGTCAGTCCGGTGACCAATTTGGTGGGGGAGGACTTTGACGGCGACGGTCGGCAGGACCTGCTGCTGGTGGGTAATAGCGCAATGGCCGAACGCGAAACCGGCGTGTACGATGCCGGCAATGGGGTGCTGCTGCTGGGTGCCCGTGAGGGCGCGGGACGTTACGTCCACAATCGGGAGCACGGGCTGTGGGCCAGTGGGGAGGTCCGGGACCTGGCGACGCTGCGGCTGGCGGATGGGCGCCGGGTGCTGCTGGTGGCGCGCAACGATGATCGCCTGCGGGCTTGGGTTTACGGGGAGGATTGAGGGGGATGATTCCAATATTTAAAAATGCTTCGGCCGCTTGCATTTCTCCCATCACATCCTTACATTTGCTTATACAAAGATGGACAACAACGATTGCTTATGGCAATCACAAATCACTTACAGCAAGCTTTACTAATCTTACATTTTTCAATTCACATTCGGGACTAAAATCTATACGCAGAAGCGGTAATTGACAGTTACCACTTTGAATGGGAAGTAGGATAGTCGTAGTTTTTTCTTCCACTTGCCCACTTACAAGCATCAGCTCGTATAGGTATAGAATTTACACAACTTTTATTTGGGACAAGCTTCCCGGATTCGACTGGGCTCGGATCGGGATTAAGTCGCGTTGTACTTGGTGCCAAGGACTCAGCTCCTGGTAGCCAACCCAACCGCTCGTGCCCCGCCTTGACCGTTGCTTGTGCGACAAGTCAATAGTTACGTTTATGGCACGCACCAAACCCTACTCCTGAGTCAGGAGTGGATCGGTATTGCTATGCCTTTATAACAATGATCATTCAAGGGCCGATGATGGTCCTTTAAATCACTTTTACAATATGAAAACCTTTCGCTTATTCTTCAGTTTTGTACTCTTCTTTTCCTGTTTGGTCTTCACTCACGCACAGATCCACGTCGACGGCGATGAGGATGTGGGCATCGGCCAAAGTGCCACGGACAACAGTAAGGTGAGGGTGGTAAATTCCAGTAACGCCAATGGCTTTTACCTCACCGTCAACCATAGTTCCAGCGGTCAGGTCAATGGTATTTTTTCGGATGTACAGGCCATTGGTCTGGGTACCAAAGTAGGGGTTTACAGTAAGGTATCCCAAAACGCCAGCTCGACTCAAAACAGCATTGGCTTTTACAACTGGATCTATCCATACGGATCGGGGGCTAGCTACGGTATCTCCAATTGGATAACGAATAACGGGACTGGCGCCAAGTACGGTCTTGCTGGTTTTTACTACCAAAGTACCGCTTCCATCAAGCCCCTTTACGGGATTTGGTCCCGGTTCCGGAATTACGGTGAGGGGACTACTTACAGTCATTATCAAGTGATTGAGGGCTACGGGGACGGGCAAAAGGAAGGGTTCTACAACGTCGTCAATCAAGCGGCTACCGCTACCAGTGCGGCGCGTGGCATGTACACCAGCGTGAAGAATACGGGAATGGGGCCCACTACGGGGCTTGAGATTTACGTGCCGGTGGATGGCCGGAGTACCAAGTTTGGTTACACCGGTCGGGTCTACGAAAATTCGGCTTCGACGGGAAGTACCTACGGCATTCGTAGCCAGGTCTTCGCCAGTGGATCACGTCCGGTTTACGGCTTTCACAATAAGGTGGAAGAAAGCGTAGGAGCCAGTGGCGTCAAGTACGGCATCTACAATTATGTCGAGGATGCGAGCTCCGGGGCAAACAAATACGGCATCTACAATTACTTGGAAAAAACGGGTACGGGTACCAGCTATGCCCTATACTCGGAAGTGGGGGGGCAAACGGATTACGCCGGATACTTTGCTGGGAACGTCGTGGTTACCGGTACAATGATCGACGGTGTTTCGGATGGTCGACTGAAAGAGGATACCAAGGATTTGGTAGGTGCACTCGCCTTGGTAGCCCAGCTCCAGCCCAAGTCCTACCTCTTCAAAAACAACACCGGGATTCGCCTACCTCGGGGGCGTCAGTACGGGCTGATTGCGCAGGAGTTGGAGACTGTCCTGCCGGATTTGGTCACGGAATTTACCACGCCGGGTAAGCCGATTTATCAAAAGGTCAAAACGGTCTCCGACGTTCTGATGCTCCCCGCAGATGAGGGGCAAGGGGGGGGGACTACCCAAGCGTTAGACGCGAATAATCCCCCCCAAGCAGCGGAGCTGATTGCCCAGCCCCTGGCGATCGAGGATACCGATGAAATTGTCGGTTACGAAGCGGACCAAACGTTTAAAGCCATCAATTACCGCGCCCTCATTCCCGTATTGGTAGCGGCCATTCAGGAACAACAGACCGAGATCGAGCACCTGCAAAAACAACAAGCGGAGGAGGAAACGCTGCGGGCGGAGCTGAAGGTGCTGCGGACAGTCGTACTGCGCTTGTCGAAACAGGACTGACCCGTTGCCCTACGATGATCTCTGAGTGTAGTTCTCAATCAATCCATTAAGCATGAATGCAAATCACAACCTCTTTTTCCTCCTGCTTTTCCTGGGGCTGTTTGGTACCGAACGGCTGTGGGCCCAGCAGTTGGTACAAACGACCCTGCGCAAAGACGCCGGCGAGACCCGCAGTACTTTTGTCAACGCCTCCTACCTCCACCACTGGAGCTTGTACCGCGACCGGATCGAGCTCAAAGAGCTAGCGGCGGGACAGGGCGGCTACGCCGAATTTTCTTTTGACGATCTGGAAAACTCCGATCTGACCGTCGGTCTGCGCCACGCTACCGACGCCAGCCAAACCTGGGCCTTTCGATTCCTCAATGGCCAGATCAGCGTCAATGGAGTCAACTTGGGCAATTGCGTCAACGGTACCGTTTACCGGGTCGAGCGCTGCGACGCTAGCATCGTATTTTACGGCGGTGCTGCGGTACTGACGGAGCTCCCCCTGAACGACATCAATTTCGTAGCCTGGGCCATTGTGGAGGTCAATGCTACCGCCCCCGTCAATGGTCAGCATCCCAGCCTGACCTTGGAGTTCCCCTTCCTCAACAGTTGCCAGTCCTCCCCACCGGGTACGACCGCCACCAGTGCTTATCCCGGCCTCAAGAAAAAACTGGATGGCACCTTTGTGCGACTGACGGGGCCGGTGCTGCGCTTTAAGTACGAGGAGGACTACGCCATTGTGGCCGGGCAGAATGAAGTGCTCGAATACCAGATTTACGATTGGGATCAAGCTCCCCCCGCCCCCCCCAACCAGGCCGGTAGCCTGACCAAACGGATGGGCGTCAACTACTTGAGCATCAACCTAAGCGGCATCACCACCAACCGCTATTATACCTTGGCCGTAAAGGACAGTCGCGGCGATCCGCAATACCTGCGTTTCCTATACTATTGTCCACCGGGGCAGAACTGCATCATTTTCGATGGGGGAGGGAATACTGAATTTCAAAGCCCCGACCTTCCACCGAGTACCTTACAAACCGAGGATTAGCCCACTGCCCCAGTCCAATTTTGAACTTTAAATCCGTACCTCATGAATAAAGTAATCGGCCTCGTTCTGGCCCTGTGTCTGCTCCTGTCGGGCACGGCCCTGTACCTCGCGCGGCAAAACCAATTGCAAACCGCCTACGTCGACCTGGCCAGGGTCTACGGGGAATTCAAATACAAAAAACAGTTGGAGCAACAACTGGCGCGGGGAGATCGCCAAGCGCAATTTTTACTGGATAGTATAGAAGTACAACTCAACGGCGCCGCTCAGTTGGTGCGCGAAAAAAGCCCGTCGGCCGACCAGCGGCAGTTCCAACGTCTCCAGCGCGACTACACGCTAACCCGCCAGGATTTGATGGAAAGCCAACGGGCCCGAGCGCAGGAATACGACGAACGGATATGGACCCAACTCAATCAGTACCTACAGGATTTTGCCCACCGGGGCGGTTACGATTACCTCATCGGTGCCCGGGGCGACGGCACCATCGTTGGGGGCAAGCCCCACTACGATTTGACGGACGAAATGATTGACTACGTAAACCAACGCTACGATGGAAAAACGGACTAAACCACTTTGGAAAATCCTCCGGGTGGGGCTACCGCTGCTCTGCTTGCTGGCCTGTGGAAAAGAGGAGGTATTGAGCCCCCGCCACTACGTTGCCTGGGTGAAGGATCCCCAGCATGGCCTAAAGTTAGAGAAACGGATTGATCCCTATGCCTTCGAAATCCAGTACAAGCCACTGGAGTACATCGCGGCGCTGGAAGCCCGTCAGGAATCCCTCTCTGGGGACTGGGTTGCACAGCGCAGGTCCGAATTGGGCGAGGACTTGGAATACTACAATTTTCGGATCGCTCCGGCCGCGGGGCAGCAGAACGTGCTGATGCAAGCGGCGCAGGATGAAAACGAGTACTACCAGATGATCGACTATTTTTCTTACGCCGCCAAGTCAGATTTTTACCTGCTTCACGGGCGCGATACCGCCCATTGTGTGCTGTATCAATTTGTGCGCAATTACGAACTGGCGCCCCACCTGGAAATGACGATGGCCTTTGAGCATCGAGGGACCGGCGATAAAACCTTCGTCTTTGATGATCCGATCCTACGGGTGGGAGTCGTCAAGGCGACTATTGAACAACAAAAAATCAATCAACTACCCAAGTTAAAAACGAATTAAGATGAGATTAGTCCATTTGCGTCATTATAAGAAATCCCTGGTGGCCACACTGCTGTTCCCCTTGCTCGCTTCGCTGTTCCCTACCCAGCTCTTGGCCATCACTTCGGGACCAGCCCAGGAAGAGTTCGCCAATTTCGAACCCGCCCAGACGACCGATATGGTCAACCTGTACACGGGGGACTTTACCTACAACATTCCCCTGATGAATGTCCCCGGGCCCAATGGGGGCTATCCCATCAATCTGTTTTACAACTCGGGCGTGGGCTCGGACGATGCGGGCTCCTGGGTGGGCCTGGGCTGGAACCTCAACGTAGGGGCCATCAACCGGCAGTTGCGGGGCTTACCCGATGATTTTGATGGAGACGTCGTCAAGCAGGAAATGCATTTGCGACGCAACTTTGCCGTAGGGATTGACGTGCCCAAAGCTCGTCGCGAGCTGTTTGGCTTTGACGTCACGCCACCCACCAAATGGGGGGGGCAGATTTACTACAACAACTATCGGGGCTTGGGCTATCGGGTCAGTACCAATTTTGGCATTGCGGGCTTTTTGAACATCGGCGTCTCCTACGATGCCCAGGGGGGAATTGGCATTGATCCGACGGTGTCTCTGAGTGGAGAATTTGATGCCATCGGTGCTGGGCTGAAGTTTTCGACGGCTTACAACTCCCGGCGGGGGCTACAGGGGATCACCCTACAAACCTCCCTCAATTACAACACCAAATATTCCAAACTGGGCAAGACGGCTAAGTTTACCTACGGAGGAACTTCCAGCCTGACCTTTGGCTTTGCCAGTGGCGTACCGGATATTTCCGTGCCAACCCGGACCACCCACATCGACTTTGATCTAGGCTTTGCAACGGGCTACCAGTGGCCACTGTTTAACGTCAATCGCTGGGGCAATTGGAAGGGCTTTGCCGAGTGGTCGCGCGTGCGCAATGGAGGGAAGGACTCCCGGCGGGCCTTTGGCTACTTGTACACTCAGAATGCTGACGGTAACGACTATAAGGACTTTAGTCGGACTGGTTTGGCTTACTCCAAAAAGGTACCCAATCTCTCTACGGCTGCCTACACCTACGATCCCCTGATCGTCACGGGGCTAGGGGTTGGGGGGCAATTCCGACCTTACCGCTCCAGGGTCGAAATCCTCAATACCACCAAGCAAGTATCCCGGACCGATGGCCACCGCATCAACCTGGAGTTTGCGGCGGGGGTGGGCCCCTCCATGCACATTGGCTTGGGCTACGCCTACACGGATGGTGAACAGTACTCGGGGCCCTGGCGAGATGGCATTCCCGCCTCCCTCCTGGACCCGACCAACGATAACACCACCAGTACTTTTTTTCAAGATGCCTATTACCAGCGTTATGGCGAACAAAGCGGCTACCTGACCGGTAGCGATAACCAACTAGAAGCCTGGCAGGGCAGTGAACCCCTCCGGCCCGATCTGATCAAGGGTAGCAATAGCTACCGCGTGGACAACGGCGCCCGGTTCGTAAACGAAAAAACGGGGGCCAGTCTCGATGCGGACGACTACACGACCAGCCTGGCCCTTGGGGCCCGAACCAACCGGACGCCCAAGGCCGATTACCTACAAAGGCTCACTGAATCTCAGGCCGCCCAATACGGCTTTAGCCGCAATCTCAAGTACTTGAGCCGGTCCTCCATCTCGGGGGAGGTGATCGAAAAACAAAAGTTCCTACCCGGCCCGGATCCCAATTCGGGTAAGATCTCCGAAATTATCGTCAACAAAGACGATGGCTTCCGCTACGTTTACGGGCTGCCCGCGCTGAACCACAAACAGGTCGATGCGGCCTTTAACGTATACCCCCCCTACGTCGATGAGAATGGCAATAGTGCCAGTGGGGATACGAATACCGATTTGATTCAGGCCAGTGGCCACACCAATAACGACGCTTCCAATCAGTACGAGTCCAAGAAAACCTTGCCCAAGTACGCCCACTCCTGGTTGCTGACCCACATCGCCTCGCCCGATTATCAGGACCTAACCGGTGACGGCATGACCGCCGATGACCCCGGCTCCTGGATGCAGTTTCACTATTTTAGGACTACCACCACGCACGATAAATACAAATGGCGTGAGCCCTACGCTGGTGCTAGCTTTGCGGAAGCGCAGAAGTCGAACCCCGCGGACGACATGGCCTCCTACATCTACGGCGAAAAGGATTTGTTATATTTGGATAAAGTAGAAACGGCTACCCACCTCGCCGTCTTCGAGGTCTCACCTCGGGATGATGCAACGGGAGTCAACGACGAAGCGAATGGCGGGATTGCTACCGTTGGGAATGGCAATAAAATGTACCGACTGGATCGCATCAAGTTGTACGTGAAAAACGTGGATGGTTCCTGGCCGGACTTGGCTACCACTACCCCCATCCAGACCGCCGTGTTCAACTATGCCGACCCCTACGACCAAGCCTCCATCGCCACCCTCTGCGACGGCATTCCCTCCTCCGAATTGGGCGTGGGCAAGCTGCCCCTGGCCGAGGTCTCCCTCACTTCCGAACAGTCGCACCGCGGTAGTCTCAGTCCTTACCGCTTTTACTACGGTCCCGACGATGCCCAACACAACCCGGATTACGAGCGGCGCAACCGGGACCGCTGGGGCAACTATCAAAACAATACCGGGCTGTACCCGACGTCTTACCCCTTTGTGGATTTTCCCTATACCAATCAGTACGGTCCCCCCAATGCGGATGCCTGGCAACTCCAAGAAATTACTTTACCCACCGGGGGAAAGATCAAAGTAGACTACGAAGCCGACGACTACGCCTACGAAATGGACAAACCCGCCACTCAGATGTTCGATATCATCGGCGTGGGAGCCGATCCCAGTGGGGGCGGGATCATCCACAATCGCTTCAACGGAGCGACGGGTGCCTTTGACCTGACCAATAATGATGGAAATGGTAACTATCGGGTGTACCTTCATTTGTCTACCCCCATTCCCACTACTGCGGAACTTGCCGAGTTGGGCCTCAGTGCGGACGACTATTTTCGGCGCTACTACCTGAATGAGCTCGATCAAGTTTACTACAAGGCCTTCGTGAGCCTAACGGAAACCAGCCTCAGCAAGAGCGATTACATTGCGGGTTACGCTGAGCTTTTGAAGGGGGTGGGGCAGTATGGGGTGAACGGCCCCAATGGTCAGCATGCTTTTATCACCCTCAAGGGCGTACCCATTCAAAATCCGAGTTTTGGAGAACGGGTCCACCCTTTTCAGCGCTCGGCTCTGGAACACCTCAAACTCAACCGGTCCGATCTGGTCAACGGCTACGATCCCAACGAATCTGATCCCGGCAGCTTTGTCGATCAAGTGGCGAACATCATCGGGAGTATCTTTCAGTTTTTTGAGGACATCATGACCATGTCGATGGGTTTCAATCGCTTTGGGAAGCTACGGGGCTGGGGATCAGCGGTCTTCCTCGATGGGCGCTCGGTACTGCGTCTGAACAATGGTACGGGCTTTATGTACGGTGGAGGGAGTCGGGTTAAAAAGTTGAGTATATCCAACGAGTGGACCTACGGGGCGGGCCCGGATGAGTATGGTCAACAGTTCGATTATACCACTACCGAAGGAGGACGCAAGATCAGCAGTGGGGTAGCGATTACGCCGCAAGGGGTAGGGGGGGAAGAAAGTGCCCTGCTGTATCCGGCCGACTATCGTCTGTCGACACCGCTCCGTTCTTCGCAAAACCTTTTTGTCGAAAAGCCGATGATGAAAGGCTACTATCCTGGCCCGAGCGTAGGCTACCGCAAGGTGACGGTCAAGAGCCTAGCTGATTTGATTCCGCAGGATATCGACAAAAGCTACGCCCCCATCACCATCCACGAGTTTTACACCCACAAGGACTTTCCCGTCCGGGAATGGGAAACGGATTTGTCTTCGTCTTCTCCCATTTACGACTGGGCCATTTTTCCACCCTTTGGGAGTAAAATGAAAAAGCATACGGCGCGTTCCCAGGGCTACAGCATCGAGCTGAATAATATGGCGGGTCAGATGAAGTCGATCACCCGCCGTACCTATCCCACTGGCCCCGACGACGACGGTATCCTCATCAACCGATCGGAATACCTCTACCGCACCGAAGAGCCTTACAGTAGCGAAACGGCTAACCGATTGTCCAACGAAGTTCCGATCATCCAGCCGGACGGTACGATGGCCCTGGGAGTCATCGGACAAACCCACGATATCTTTCACGATTTTAACGAAAATGCCTCTAAGGGGAACCAGTACGGTGCGGACTTAAACATTGACTACCTCCAAGTAGGGATCATCCCCATTATCGCCCCGACGCTTTACCCCATCATCAACATCAACGAAAGTTCCCTACGTACGGCAGTAACCCATAAGGTGATTTACAAAACGGGCTTGCTCGATCGCGTAGAGGTGACCGATGGCCTTTCCACCATCAGTACCAAAAATATTGCTTACGATCCCGTGACGGCGCGTCCCGTTTTGACCCGAACCACCAACGAGTTTAAAGACTATCTGTACAATTACGTCGAGCCCGCCTACTGGAAATACGATGACCCCAGCACGGGTGGCATGGCCGGTGTATACCGCAACCTCGACCTGGAGATCGAAAACGCTACGATGAATGGATCGACGATCAATTTTTCGAATGCACTGAGTACCCACCTGGTAGGGGATGAGTTGTGGGTACAGTACGCCGGCACAAATGGCGAGAAAGTATACGTTACCGCCGTTTCCGCCTCCGGGATAAGTGTACAACGCCCCGACGGTGCCCTTCCTACCTACAGTGGCCCGGTGACCCTGACTACCATCCGCTCGGGAAATCGGAACCAGCTGACGGCCACGGCAGCGACCACCAACTTTCGGGGAGCTTCTTCTACCGGAAGTACGGATGCTTACAACTTTCTCGGTCGCAACAACCACATCCTGAGCACCGGGGTTTCCACCTACCAACAAGATTGGGCCAGCGCGGCCTGCAATGAGTATTACGTTCCCGATAATGAGGACGATCCCTGTAGCGTGGCAAACACCTTATTGGCCCTGCTCAACGACATTGCCGATCCCAATATCGGTCCTCCGATCAATAACGACATGACTCACCTGCACGCAAATTTGTACAACCTGTACCCCCAAAGCATGAGTGAAGACATCTGGCCCAATCCCGCGGACTACTGGCCGTACTACAACCCCGACCTCTACGAGCCGGAGGATCCCTATCCCGCCTTGGTCCCCAACGAGCTGCACATAGTCTTTAAGGACTGCTCCGACTGCTACGGGGGCTGTGACATCCGTTTGCTGGCCCAGAACGTGCCGACCAATTTTGACTGGGAAGACGTCAGAGCCGTTACGGCCTTGTGGCGAACCGATCTCAACGATCCCTACCAGTTTAACGTCCTCGTACAGGATGCGGCGGGCAATAATTACACCGCGGTAAGTACGCTGAATACCTGTTACGAAATTTGTATCGACGATGGCTCGGGGCTCCATCAAGGTACGCCGGAGGTGGCCCAGGGGCGCCGGCGGTCGAGTGCCGCCGCCACGACCAGTGTTTGCGATTACGTACCGGAAGATTGTAGTGTCGACGCCAATGCCAATCCCTTCGTCAGTGGCAATAAGGGGGCTTGGCGGATGCACGAAAGTCACGCCTTTAAAGTGCCCCGCAAGTACGAGGGGGACTACAACGGCCAAGCTCGCCTGAGGGAATTTGGGGCCTACCGGACCTTCGTTCCTTTTGATTGGGGGACGGGGGCCAATAATGCAGCCAATGGTTGGGTCCGGTCTCGGGAGATCACCCGTTACTCGCCACACGGTGAAATTACGGAGGAAAAAAACGCCTTGGAAAATTACTCCGCGGCGCAATACGGGTACAACCAGCAGTTGGCCGTAGCGGTGGGGCTGAATATGCAGCAGCGCGAAATTGCGTTTGACAACTTTGAGGATTACGATAAGGATTGTACGGACCACTTCCGTTTCACCAACGCCCAGCACTTGGTCAATGTGGTGACCGATGAGGCACATACGGGTAAGCACAGCTTGCGCGTCGCCTACGATGAGGAAGGTCCCTTTGTGGTCAAGTATTTGCCCGGGGAAGGCGACCCGGGCTGTCGGGGTACCTTCCGGCCAGTCCCCGGGGAGCGCTACTTGCTCAGTGCTTGGGTGAAGGAGACCGAAGGAGGGCAGGACATTCGCAATACCACCCAGTACGACAAGGCCACACTGCGGATTCAGTTTTGCGACGGAGCGCCTACGGTGCTTCCCGACATCAAGGCCAGTGGCGTCATCATCGACGGTTGGCAACGCGTGTATTCCGAATTTACGGTACCTGCCAATGCGGAATATTTTGAGCTGCGTCTGCTGAACGAAGCCAGTAGCGGCAGTCGCTTGGTTTACTTTGACGATCTTCGAATGCATCCCTTTCACGGTAACGTCAATGCTTACGTTTACGATCGGGAGACCTACAAGGTCGCCGCCACGCTGGACGAAAACAACTACGCCACCTTTACCATCCGCGATCAGGAGGGGGTTGTGGTGAAGTACAATGTGGAGACGGAAGAAGGTATTGTGACCATCAACGAGGGGACTCGTCACCTCAAACCCAATTAATATTTACGTATGAAATCGATCACTATTTTGTTGAAATATACGACGGCGCTACTGTGGGGGATCTGTTGGCTGGTGGGCCCCGCTGCCCTGGCCCAATCCCCCCGCGAGGTCTTTGAAAGTGCTTTTGATAAGTACGGCGATTTGGAGCATTTGTCCTTGGATATGGAAGCCTTTTCCTTTGTCGAACGGGACAGTCCTCAGGGAACGTTGGTTTTTCAAGGTTCCTTTAAAAAGCGGGGGAAGGCCTTCTACTCCAAAGCCTGGGAAAGGGAAATGATCGTCAACGATAATCGGATGCTGGTGGTCAATCACGACGAGCAAAACATCGTGCTCGGTCGGGCTCGGGGACTGGAAAAGGAGGCCCTGGGTTTCCCTCGGTTTACCATTGACTCCTTGGTAGCCCGGGGTGGAAAGTTTGAATATCTGGGCTTGGAAAATGGGGAGCAGCGTTACCGCTTGAAGGCTCCCGATGCCATGATTTACGAAACCGACGTCTTCATCAATGCCGATGGCTTGGTCACCCGGATGGTGTATCACTATCAGGAATTGGCCGAGGCACAACCGGCCATGGCTAAGCTAGAGATTTACTACCGCAACATCAGCTTTCAACCCCCACTGGCGATCTTCTTTGACGAATCCAAGTTTTTGCTCCATTCCAAAACTGGGACACTGGTGGCGGCACCGCGCTACCGGGCTTATACCGTTCGAGAAGTGGATTACGCCACCTTTTCGGAATCGTCTTTTTGAACCGTTTTCAGTTGCCCCAAGCTTTTTTGATCTGAGTCCTAAAAATTAAGAATTTACTGGCTATGTTACCATTATCCAAAGTTACCATCCTCCTGTTCTCGCTTTTCCTCTGTGCCCAAACCACCTTCGCCGGGAACGACCTTTACCACACGGCACTCCGGGGCTCGGCCATCGCCCTCAACAGTAGCGTCGATGCCAAAGACGTTTGGTACGACTACATGCAATCCAATTCGGATTGGTACAATTATGCGGGGGGTGCCCTCGATTACAACCAACGTTTTGTCAACTTCCGGTCGACCGGTCGGGTCCGCTTCCAGTACGACGGTACCGAGCACCTCTTGTACACAACGCCTTGGGAGGTCATCCTGACTTATCGGGTCCGGGCCTACGCGGCGGATGGGAGCTTGCTGGAAGATCGCAGCGATCAATTGACGCTCACCTACGACCCCGCCTACAACGCGACCCACGTTGACATCGCGGTCAATGAGTATCCCGGTGCCCACCGTTTGATCGTCGACCTGACCCACTTGTGCGGGCAGCCCAATGGACAGCTCAGTCTAGCCAATGACTTTATCCTAGAAGGGAGCATCGAGGTGGATCGTTTTTACACTTTAAACTACGACGTCCCCCTGCTATCGAATCACCGCCTGTTGGATAACGATGCCAGTGGTGCCAATACGACCATTCAGTTCTACTGGTCCTTTACCGAGGGGGCGGAACAATACGAACTCCAGTACCTCCACGTGAGTGACGTACTCATCAATGGGCAGGACCCCGTCGACCAGTTGGATTTTGCGGAGGCTACTCGGATACAAACCTCCTCCCAAGAATTCCGTTTGATTCCGGCTTACGAGACCGGAAGTATTTTTTACCGGGTCCGTCCATTGGGGCGGCACGGCAACAATTTCAAGTTTGTACAAGTAGGGGAGTGGTCCGCGGTTCAGGAGTTGGTGCTGGATGAGGCTTTGTTGTCGGGCGTGGATTTGCTCAGTTACGAAACCGGACACAATTGGTCTCACCGGATGAACCACCAGGGGGAGGGGAAATACGAGGCGACGGCCAGTTTCTTCGACGGCCTGGGGCGATCGCGCCAGACGGTCCGTTACGATCAGGAAAACCAGCTGGCCCACGTGCAGGAGTCGATGGTCGACTACGAGGGGCGGCCCGCCGTTGCGGTAATCCCCACCCCGGTGGTCCCGGCTACGATGAGCGCCAGCAACCTGGACGAGGAATCCCACCTCAAGTTTTACAACGACTATACCCTCGCCCACGGGACCAATCTTCCCTTTTCCGAAATTCACTTTGATTTGGACAGCAACCGGGACGCCCCCCTGGGTTTGGACGCCACGCAAGCGGAAAAGGCCGGGAGTTATTTCTCTACCGCCAACCCGCTAAAAGACTACGCGCACCACCGCTACATCGCCGATGGCGCTACGGGTGGCAATGGTGCGTTTACCTACACCCGCACCCTTTACGATCATTTTGGACGGGTCAAAGAACGCACCGGCGTCGGGGAGGATTACCACCTGGGCTCCGGCCACACCACGAAGTACTACTACGGGACGCCGAGCCAACAAAAACTCGATCGGCTATTCGGCACCGAGGTGGGCTACGCCGAACACTACCGCAAACGGATGACCCAGGACCCGAACGGGCAGTTGACGGTGAGCTACGAAAAATTGGATGGCCAAGTCATTGCGACTGCCCTGGTGGGCTACGTCCCTACCGTCAACGTCGAAGGGACTGATATTCCCCTGTTGGATGAGGTGAGTACGGCAGATGGAATCATCGGCAACTTGACCGAGGAATTGGGTACCCACAACCGCTATCTCGAAGGAGAAACCGCCTGGGAGCTGTTGTACACCAAACTCGTCAGTACGCCCGGCCCCTATCAGTTCGACTATGATCTTGACCTGACTGGGGCGCAGTACGCCACCAATTGTGGGGGTAATTCCTTTAGTGCCGATTGTCAATACGAGCTGGACATCGAACTGATTGATCCCGATGGGCAAGCCCTGGCCTTTGCGGGGACCTTCACGGCTACGGTCCTCGACGTCAATGGCAATCCTACGCTATCGGTTGATCAAAATTCCTTTCCGGTAATGGTGACTTACGGTACCGATTACGACCTGAGCTTTAGCGCGAATTTTGGGGAAGTGGGCAATTACACCATCCGCAAGACGCTGCGCCTAATCAATGCGGAATCCGCGCTGGCCGCCTACACCACCTTCGTGAGCGACCCCGCCTCTGGCTGTGCGACCAGCGGAAGTATTGTATCGGAATGCGATGAGATCATTGTGGCGGTGGAGGAGAACTACGTTCCGGGAAATGGAGAAGATTGCTCCAGTTTACTGGACATCTTTAAGGCAGATTTAAGTCCGGGAGGACAATACTTCGATAACCTCATCAATGGGGTGGACGATCCCACCGCCATCAACGATTGGCTACGGGGCATCAACTACGCGGGCCCCAATGTGCTGGCACCGGACAACAGCTTGGTGAACACCGCCGACTTTCTGGAGTTGGAAGCGGTTGTGGAGGCGGTCAACGAGGAGAATATTTGGTTCAGTACGGTCGCCGATGGTTGGGCGGGATTTCGAGAATACTGGTACTTGCCCGAGGTTCAGGAACACCTCCACGGCACCGGGCCGGCGGATTGGGGTTTGTACCGTTACCACCCCGAGTACGGCCACTACGAGTGGTGTCTGGATCTGCAAAACAGCGTAGCACCGGGTGGGCAAACCAGTGCGGCATTTGACCAATCGCTGTTGACTTACAACAGTGGTTTCGATACTTGGATCAGTGAATTGGCTAGTACCAACTGTCCGTCTCCCGCGGTCAATTACGCCCTAGTCAATGCCGATCCTTACTTTGCGAGTAGCCTGGGCAGCCGCCCCGTCAACGGGGATGGGCTCAACGGTCAGGAATTAATGCGTGACCTCTTGTGTACTTACCCCGAGCAATCCCTTCAGTCCCTGCCCACCAATACGATGTGGGCGGCGGCGGTTGAGGCTGCCAACCAACAAAACGGCGGCAGTTCCACTACGGCCGAACGCTGGGAGGTTTTTGCCAGTTACTACGTCCAGCAAAAACGCCGGGTGATTAATTTACAAAAGAAGAATCCTTGCGATTCGGAGCGGTACAGTCCCTTTCTCTTTGACGCGGCTACGCCCACTGACCCTGCCGATATGGTCGCCGATTTGCCACGCGACCACGCTTTCAATTACTGGGGCAACGCTACCTACGACCTGGGTAGTGGCACCACACCGACCAGCGGTCTTCACCCGGTCTATGCCGATTGGGACGCTAGCTGTGGGGTACAGACCAGCAGCATCGCGCGGGAGAGTGTGCTACTGGATGAGTGGAGCTACGGGGACAACGAGCAGTTGCGCGTCATGGACGAGCGGGCCGCAGGTTTTGCGATTCGCATTCCCGATATGGAGCAGGTGGCTCAGGACTTGGTGGACGACGGCGCGAATGATGGCATCCTGGGGGAGAACGACGATTGGGATGAATTGGGTCAAATGATCAACACGACGAATCCTTGCGTGGCCGGAGCTTCGGTACTGATCGATTATCCCACTCCTTTCGTGGCCTATCCCACCACCGCCGCCAATATCCTCCTCCAAATTCAACGGACCATCCGCTACTGGGACCAAACCAGCACCCCCGCGGACTGTATCGTCATCAACAGCGATCCGTCGAGCTGTTCCAACGGCGTAGACGGTACGGCGATCTACTATTCGATGGAAGACTTCTACTGGGCCAATCCAGATTTCTTCGACTGCATGGTGGCCACGGTCAACGACTACGTATCGGTCCCCTACGATTTTGTAGCCACTCATACACCTACCCACTTCGTCATCACCAGTCCGAGCCACGGTGATTTGATTCCCAACGGAGCGATTTTTAGTACTTACAACGACTGTACGACTTGTGTGGGTAACCTTAGAAATCGGTCGGCTGGGGGGAAAGAAATGGAAGGCCCGCGGCGCCCATTTGATGGCCGGTCCGATTGGCGTACGCCAAGTGGGGAGGAGACCAAGGCCCGTACTCGGGCGGGGGCTAGCCCGCTGGGGGCCTGTTACGAATTTTGGAATCCTTGTGACCAGATCATTCCCCACTGCTTGTGTGAAGACCTGAAGGGGGCGGCGGGATTGACGGCGGGGGGCACGGCCGTGGAGATTGCCGCGCTTTACGCCCTGGAGTACGGATCGACTGCGGCGGCTTGGGAGCCCTTTGTGGAGGAATTGATGAGTCAGTGCAATACCATCATTTACAACGCATTCGCCAGCGATGCGGCACAGGTAGACGCCGTGGCCCTCATCGAAGACCTGGCGGATGGGGTCGTGGATTTGCCCAGCAGTCGCGCCCCCGGGGGCGGGGGGGGGGGGGGGGGGGGGGCGATGAAGCCCAAACGATTGCCGACTACTACAACGAAGCCATCGGCGAGGATGCGATCGGTGCCCTATTGGAGGAATTCCCTTTTGCGTACGCCAACACCTGTCTGAACTCCCAAACCCCTCCCGATGATTTGTCGATGAGCTACGTGGATCGCGAGTATCACTTTACCCTTTACTACTACAGCGCCGAGGGCAACCTCTACGCCACGGTACCACCGGAGGGCGTCCGCCCCATCAGCGGTACGGACCCCACGGTATTTGACCAGATTGCGGCGATTCGGGACAACGGGTGGGGGAGCGTTTATGAGGTGCCGGTGCACCGGCGGAACCCGGAGCGGGATGACCAATTCATGACGGTCAACCATTACGATTCTTACGACAATTTCACCGAGACTAGGCATCCCGATCACCAAGGCTTTACCCTGGCCAATGACGGCTACCTGGAATCGGGTGCAACGGAATACTTGTACGATGATATTGGGCAACTTCGGTTCTTCCGCGATCCTCAGCAAGCCTCCGAGGGGAAGGTGACTTACGCCAAATACGATGCACAAGGCCGGGAGATAGAGACGGGAGAATTTTATTGGCCAACTGGTTTTAACTTCTTGGAACAGCAGGTCAATGATCCTACCTTTCCGCTGGCTAGCGAGCACGCTCTGGAGGAGATTACCCAAACTTACTACGACGAAGTCAGTGGTGCCAGCCCCGGTAGTCAGACCAATCTGAGGAATCGGATCGCGAAGCAGCAGTACTACGAGGCGGAATCGGTACTGGAGCACGCCACGTATTATTCGTACGACATTTTTGGAAACGTTCGTAGTTTGTGGCAAGAAGATTTTAACGTGATTAGTACCGATGGCTTTCGCAAGCGGTTGGATTACGAGTACGATCAAGCCTTTCGATTGTTGGAGGAGGTCCATTACCAAAGTGGGCAATCGGATGCTTACCACCATCGCTATTGCTACGACGCCAATAATCGACTTACTCGGGTGCTCACCAATTCTGCAGGAGGGATTTGGGAGGAGGACCGACGTGCTTTTTATCGCTTTGACGACTTGATCGCCAGAGCGGAGTTGGGCGATTATAAAGTACAGGGTTCTGATTTTTCCTACACCCTACCGGGTTGGTTAAAGGGAGTAAATTCCGCCACCCTCCAGTCCGAACGCGATCCGGGTAACGACGGGGCTACGAGTACCTCAGATCCCTACAATCAACTACACCGTTGGATGGCCAGAGATGCTTGTGGAACTTCGCTGTACTACCACGCCGACGATTACCAATCGATTAAAGACTTCAGTCAGGTCAATCATTTTTACACCGATCTGCCTTCCCAAAATGGCCTGTCCTACGATGCCTTTGAGGGGAGTCCCATCGTAGGATTGTACGACGGTAATATCACGGCGCAACAAACAGCGTTGACTGGTGAAAATGGGACCCTGATGGACTACGTAGTAAAAGGCTATCGTTACGATCAAGCAATGCGCTTGACCACTGCGAAAACGGCAATGGAAGCCGCCAGCAATTCGGGAAGTAACACCGTACTGAGTGCCAACTACTGGGATGAGGATAGTGGTTCGACTGATGATTACCTGGTATCTTTGACCTACGATCGCAATGGTAACATCAATACGCTACTGCGGAATGGGACTACCCAAAGTGCCCCCCTCGCGATGGACAATTTGGCCTACTTTTACAGCAACAACTCTTCGGGGCAGATTAATAATCGCTTGAACAGCATTACGGATTTGGTGCCCAGTGCCAGCTACGACCAAGACCTGGATAGCCAGCCTTCTAACAACTATACCTACGACCGGATTGGTAATTTGACCCAAGACCTGAGTGAAGAGATTGCGAGCATTGAATGGACCTTACACCGGCGGGTGAAAGCGGTAAAGCGAACTGCGGGCAGTACCCGTCCCGACATTGAGTACCGCTACGACAGCAGGGGCAACCGGATTGAAAAAATCGTAAAACCCAAATCATCGACTGGCGACCTGCTCAATCCTACGCATTGGGAAGCTACCCATTACGTACGGGGCATTGATGGAAAGGAGATCGCTACCTACCGCAAGCGCTACGGCATCCCCCGGGTCGATGGGCTAACGGTTGGTAGCTTACCGAGCGTGACCAAATTCCAGGAAGAGGTTTACGTTATTGCGAGCGGTTCGGGCGCACCGGTACCCGAGGATCCTAGTGCCGTTCCCGAGTTGAGCTTTAGCGAAGGCGGTGGGAATTACTTTGGCGAGGTAATCCAGCTTCAGGAAACCTACGTACGTGCCGCCAGTCGAATCGGTACGGATTATCATCAGCAGACGGTAGGAGTGAGCCTGTTTTCCGCCAGTATTGACGCCCAGACCCAAGCATTTGTGAACTTCAATTATTGGGAGGAATACGACCTAGTGGAGCTAGCGCAGGTTCGGGAACGGACCTTGGGCGAGAAGGTCTACGAATTGACAAACCATTTACAAAGCGTCGTAGAAGTCGTCAGTGATCGCTTGATTGCCGTATCGCTTGATGGCCTATCCGTAGAGCATTACGTGGCGGATATTCAGAGTGCTACCGACTACTATCCCTTCGGGATGGCGATGCCAAATCGCTCTTATCAAGCCGACCCACCGCGGTATGGTTACACGGGACAGGAGAATGAACCGGAGTGGGGAGACCAAAGCATGCAGAACTATGAGCTTAGGATGTACAGTGCCGCAGCGGGACGATTTTTGTCGATTGATCCCGCAGCAGCTACTTACGTAAGCCTGTCCTCTTATGCATACGTTGCCAATAATCCCATCGTATACGTCGACCCTACGGGAGCTTACATCGAGCCATCTGATTTGAAAGATTGGAAAACCCAAACGGGTTACGTTAAGAATCGTAAAGCCAAATTAGAAAAGAAGATCAAAGACCTAGAGGCAACGGCTAAGGAGAAAAACTGGAGTGATAAAAAGCTAAATAGGAAAATAGGCAACCGAAGAGAAAGGATAAGAAGGCTGGAAGCCACCATACAAACATTCAAAGATATGGAGGCGGATACCAAGCAGCGCTATAATATATCATTCGTTACCGGAGGCATGGGGAAGGTCTACTATGATTCAAGTACGGATGACGTCGTAATCGATTACACCTCTACCGCAAATTTTGTACACGAAATAACCCACATCGGTCAGTACCGAGCGGGTGATATAGCCTTCATGCGAAATTCAAAAAAGTCATACGCCGTAGATTTATACGACGAGGTAGAGGCGTATAAGGCACAGTTCGCATTTGATGGAGTTTCGGTGGGAGCATTGAATGCTAGTGCGACCTCCTTCAAGCGGATAACTCCCGAGTTTGTCAAAGTTTTAAAAAACAAAGCTGGATTGAGAATATATGCTGGACACGGAATCATCCCTATTGATATCTACGCAACCAAGGCTGACTTGATTAAGGCGTTTCCAAATGCGAAGAAACTGGATGAGTTACACGAGAGTTTTGTATTAAAGACGGTATCGAATATCATTTACTTCAAAAAATAAGGGCTAAAATGACCCGGTCGTAACCCAAATCGACGAAAAAGATTCACCCAAGTAAAGGGCATCTTTAAGATAGTTTCTAATCAGGTAAAATGGCTGGTCCACTTTTACCTGATTATTTTATTGAGGCTGAGGTAGATACGGTGGGCAAACAACAACAGCCCCCAAAACACCAACCACAAAAAAAGACAAACGGAGACCCACCCACACCCCGAC
>CALCCH010000732.1 GCA_937899855.1 uncultured Saprospirales bacterium
CGCTTCCGTTCTTCTCCCGCGCCTTCAAAGTTTTGAATTTTACCCGGAGGAAGGCCCAGGATGTTGTTGTTGTCGTCGGTAATGACGTAGCGGTAATTGCTGGCGGTACTGGTCGTCGTAAAGCTAACGATGTCGTCGATGCCATCGCCAGGGCAGGTGTAGCGCACCGTATTGCCCGAAGGCATGGCCACCATTCCACCGTCTTCGCCGACGCGGTTGACCTCGATAAAGTTGCTGGACAGCTCAAAGCAGCCATCGGAGAGGGCCACGCTGGTGGCATTGTCACCCGCACTGGCGATGACGTTACCGGTGTAGGAAAGTCCCCAGACCCGGCAGACACCCGATCCAGCACCTTCAAAATATTGCATATTACCCGGAGGCACGCCCAGAATGTTGTTCTGGTCGTCCGTGAACACGTAGGCGTAGTTGGCCGCCGAGCTGGTATTGTGCATAAAGCTGATGACGTCGCTGATGCCATCACCGGGGCAAGTCGATACACTGGTGGCACCTCCGTCCGTAGCGACGGTTCCGCCGTCTACGTCGTCCTGGCTACGATTGACCAGCAAGAAATTATCGGATAAGTCAAAGCAATCATTGGACAAGTCTACCATAGCGGCATTATCGCCCACCTGTGCGGTCAGCATACCGGTAAAGGAAAGTCCCCAAACCCGACAGACGCCCGGAAAGACCCCTTCAAAGTTGACGCTGTTGCCCGGAGGCAAACCGAGAATGTTGTTCTGATCGTCGGTGACGACGTAGCGGAAGTTAGCCGCCGAGCTGCCCTGCTGGGCAAACTCCAGGATATCGTCGCTGCCGTCGTTGGTACATACACTTTTTTCCGTCGTCCCGTCAGTAAAGGTGACACTACCGGCCGCGGCGGGAGCACGAACGACTTCGATAAAGTTGCTGGAGAGTGCGAAACAGCCGTCGGCCAATTCCGTAGCCACGGCATCCTGACCGGCTTGTGCGAGGAGGTTGCCTTCAAAGGCCAAACCCCAAACGCGGCAGACGCCCTCACCCGCGCCTTCAAAGTTTTGGCTGTTGCCCGGGGGAACGCCCAGGATGATGTTGTTGTCGTCGGTGATGACGTAGCGGTAGTTGGGAAAGGTACTGGTCGTCGTAAACGAAACGATGTCGTCGTTGCCATCACCGGGGCAGGTGTAGCGGAGGGTCGCTCCCGAAGGCATCGCTACGGTACCCGCATCGGGTTTGCCGCGTACGATTTCGATAAAGTTGTCCGATAAGTCAAAGCAACCCGTACTGAGGGATTTATTGGTCGCCAAGTCGCCGGGGAAAATGGTCAAGTCACCCGTGTAGGAAATCCCCCACACGCGGCAAATGCCTTCGCCCGCTCCTTCAAAATTCTGACTATTGCTAGGGGGAACGCCGAGTACGATGTTGTTGTCGTCCGTAATGACGTAGCCGTAATTGGCACCGGAGGTAGTTACGTGGCTAAAGTTGACGATGTCGTCATTGCCGTCACCGGGGCAGGTGTTGACCGTCGTATTGCCATCCGTCGTGGCTACCGTACCGCCCACCACGTCGATCCGGGTGACGGTGATAAAATTGGCCGAGAGGTCAAAGCAGCCATCACTGAGGTCGGTGCTGGCGGCATTGTCGCCAACGCTAGCGGTCAGGTTACCGGTGTAAGACAAGCCCCAAACGCGGCAGACTCCGGGAGGTACCCCTTCAAAGTTCAGGACATTACCCGGCAGGCCCAGGATATTGTTCTGATCGTCGGTTACCACGTACTGGTAGGCGGCATTGGAGGAGGTGACGTGGGTAAAGATAATTTTATCGTCATAGCCATCGGTGGCGCATACGGTTTCGTCGGTACTGCCACTAGGGGTACTTACGGTACCGCCATCGGGCCGGTCGCGGACGACGGTGAGGAAATCCCGGGAAATGGCCCAGCAACCGGTCGAGAAGAAGGTGCTGAACACGTGGTCACCGGGGTTTGCGAGCAGGTCACCCGTGTAGGTAAACCCCCACACGCGGCAATCACCCGTTCCGGCGCCTTCAAAGTTTTGGCTGCTGCCCGGAGGGATCCCCAGGATGACGTTGTTGTCGTCGGTAATGACGTAGGCAAAGTTGGTGGTACCGCTGCTGGTATTGGCAAACTCGATGATGTCGTCTTGCCCATCGCCCGGACAAGTGTACACCCGAGTGGCCCCATCCGCGCTGGTCACGGACACACCGGTCTCACACTGCGCCCACAAGCCATTGCCCGCCAGGAAGGCCAGCAAGAAGAGTAGGGTTTGTTGAAGGTAGGACTTGGTCATTGTTTATTGTTTTAATGTTTTGGAAAAATGGATGCTCCACGGTGCTCGTGCGGAACACCCCAAAGCTATAAAAAGGGTATCCCAGGGCGATCACGAAATTATCACAAGAGTATCACAAGGGCCTTTAATGGCCGGTGGGAAGGAAAGAAAAAAGAAAATGTCCGGGGACGGACATTCACTAGGAGGGCTTAAAAATTGTGGTCGAGCCGGGCTTGCCAGGTCCCGTCCGCTTGTTGTTGCCAAAACAGGACGTAATGGCCAATTCCGCTGCTTTGGTACTGCCCCACCTCCACAATCGCATCCGCTCCAAGCCAGGCCAAGTGCCGAGGATACAGCTGGATCGTCCACCCGGGGCGGGTCATGTACTGGTAGCGTTGGGTGATGGCGGAGCGCCCGCGATCCACCCGGCCATCGTTGAAGTACACCGCATCGGAGGCGTACACCCGCTCGATCAAAGTGGTGGGGTCCTGCGCATTGGAATACCGTACCCAATCCCCCCGTGCCCGATCAATAGCCGCGGGAATGGCGCGACTTTGGGCCTGATAAGGATGCAGGATTTCGAGGTCGCGGCGCCAGCCCCCCGCCACCCGAAGCTGCCAGGCAATCAGGGAGGCCAAGCGCGGTATTCCGGCGGTATCCAGGTAGTGACCCCATTCGTAATAGTGGGTAGAATCGTGGTAGGTTTTGCCTAGCGAACGGTACTCCCGGAGAGCCCCCACCTGGGGCAGCGAACGCCAGTGATCCAACATATTGGCGGGGCCCTGTACCAGTTCGCCCGCTTGGTACAAAGCCCCCCGGGACCAATAATGCTCCGCCAAAAGCGCACTGTCGCCCATTCCTAGCACCACCGATAGGAAAACATCAGCCTCCTCCCCCACTACCCCCGCTCCCTCCGGTACGGGCTGCCCCGCATTTTGACAAGCGTGGCCCAGCGAGGCCAGCAAGATCAATAACGTCCAGTAATGGGTTGCTAAGTGGCTCATTTTCAATAGCAGTCAGGTCCCCGCGGGTTGGCTGCCGCGGAACAACAGTTTGTACATCACGGGCACGAACAGAAGCGTGATCACGGTCGCAAACAGCAAACCGATCATGATGGCAATGGCCATCGGCTCCCACATCTGTCCTCCTCCCAGGTAAAGCGGAATCATCCCCAGGGTGGTGGTAAAGGTGGTCAACAAAATCGGCCGGAAACGCTGCTGGGCCGCATCGAGGATGGCTTGAAAGGGCGGTTTTTTCAGTTCTTCTTGCTCGATCTGGATGCGATCGATCAGTACGATGGCGTTGTTGATGACGATTCCCGCCAGCGAGATGATCCCGAGGAAGGACATAAAACCAAAGTAAGAGCGAAAGGCCAGCAAACCCAGGATAACGCCAATCACCCCCAGGGGAATGGTACTGAGTACGATACTGGTCTTGCGGAAGGAGTTGAATTGGAGGATCAACAGCAGCAGGATGATAAACCCGGCCAGGGGCAATTGGTCGATCACCGCCCCCATCGCCTCCGCACTCTGCTCGCTCTCCCCACCCAAGGTATAGCGGTAGCCCTTTTTCCAAGACTGTGACGCCTCGGCCAACCAGGGCAGGATTGCCGTGTTAATGTCGGAAGCGGTAAAGCCAGTGACGGCATCACAACTGATGACCACGGTGCGGTAGAGGTTGCGACGTTTGATCTTGGCAAATTGCCAGTCATTGACAATTTCGGCCACCTGAGCGAGGGGAACGTTTTGCCCGCTGCCCTGTGCGAAGATCGGCAGGGCATCCATCTCGGGAGCGGTCAGCTCCTGACTGCGGACATTGCGCATCGTGATGGGAATATTGTCTTCCCCATCGCGGAAGGAACCCGCATCGTAGCCGGTGAGCGAAGTACTGAGCGAAATGGCGATGTCCTGATTGGTGAGGCCCGCCCGGCTCGCTTTGTCCTGATCCACATCGATCACAAATTTTTTGATGAGGGGGCCCCAATCGTCCACAATATTTTTGGTGGCGGGCAGCCGGTACAATTCCTGTTTGACCTGCTCACTGATGCGAAACAATTCGGCGGGATCACTGCCCGACAGCCGGATCTCCACGTCGGAGCCCCCACCACCGCCCCCCGCCAGTGGCCCGACCACGACTTCGGCATCGGGCAATTGTTCGAAGGCGAAGCGGTCCAGGCGATCCACCACCATTTGGTTGTCCGAAAAACTACTGGTATTGAGCAGCATGTGGGCGTAGCCCGAATTGGCTTCCCCCGGTTGGTCGCCCAGGTCGTAACTCTTGGGGCCCTCGCTGATAAAGGTGGCGTAGTCGACGATGCCGTTGCTGCGCTCGGTATTGACCCGCAACTCTTGATCGATAAAATTTTCCAATTTTCGGATTTGTGCGGTGGTGTGCTCCACCTTGGTCCCCAGGGGCAAATTGAGGTTGAGGGTGACCAGGTTGCGATCGCTATCGGGAAAGAAGATAAAGGGCAGGGAGCTGAATAGGGAGAGGGCAAACACAAAGGCACCAAAAATGAGGAGTGTAAACAACCAGGAACGCCCCAGGGCCCAACCCAGAATCCGGCGGTAGTAAACGCTCAAGCGATCAAAAAAGCCCACGTTTCCGTCCGCTTCTGATTTGACTTCGGTACGGATCACATTGATGGCCAGCATCGGAATGACGGTCATGGCCATCAGCCAGGAAGACAACAGCGCCATGGTGATCACCACAAAGAGCGGCCCCATCATTTCGCCCATCGTACTCTCGGCCAAAAAGAAAGCCAGGAAGGCCGCCGAAGTCGTCAGCGACGATACCAGCAGCGGGATAATCAGCTCTTGACAAGCGGCAACGGCCGCCACCTTCGCCGCCATCCCCTCCTCCATCTTCACCATCATGGCTTCCGACACCACGATGGCATTATCGACCAACATCCCCAACGCCATGATCAAGGCCGCCAAACTGACCTGATTGAGCCCAATCGCAAACAAATCCATCAACCACAAGGTCATGATCAGCGCCGCCGGAATCAAACTGGCCACCACAAAACCCGTCCGCAAACCCAAAAACAGCAGCATCACCACCAGTACGATGGCCACCGATTGGATGACGTTGGAAACAAAATCCTGAATTTTCAAATCCACGTAAGCATCGCTAGAAGCAATGCGGCGCAATTCCAAACCCACGGGCAGGTCGGCTTGGTATTCGGCGACCTTGGTATCGATCTGCTCCCCCAGTTGGATCAAGTTGGCGCCGTCCTTGAGGGCCGTGGCGATGACCAAAGCGGGCTGGCCATTGTAGCGCACCAGCCGATCGGTCGGGGTCTTGTAGCCCCGGCGGATGTAGGTAATCTCTCCCAGTTGGATGGTTTCGCCCGTCGTGGGAATGGTAATGATGGTGTGTTTTAAATCTTCAATCGACTCAAAATTACCCGTGGGTTCCAATACGATCCGTTCGTCTTCCATACTCACCTGCCCTCCCGGAAAAACGATGTTCGTTCCCGACAGGATACTTTGCAACATTCCCGCGGTCAGCCCGAGTTTGGCCAGGGTCGAATTGTCAAATTCAACGTAGATCTGCTCTTCCTGTACCCCACTGACGAATACCTCGGAGGCATCCCCGAGTTTGATCAAATCGTCCCGAATGCCATCGGCGTACTGCTTCATTTCGTAATAGGAAAAACCATCTCCGAGCAGGGCCAACTGGACGCCGTAGACCACGCCGATGCCATCGTCCTTGACGTCGGGGCCGCGAATCCCATCGGGCAGGTCTTTGCGGATGTTATCCACCTTACGCCGCAGGCGATCCCACACCGCCTGGAGGTCCTCCTCGGCAATGTCGTCGGTGAGGCTGGCCGTGACGATGGACAGGCCCGTGCGGCTTTCGCTGGTTACTTCCTTGAGCTCGGGCAGTTCTTGGGCCACTTGCTCAATTTTATCCGTTATCAATTCTTCCACCCGCTCCGGCGAAGCCCCCGGAAAATTGGTGACAATACTACAGGCCCGGATGGTAAAGGGCGGCATCGAATCGCGGGACAAATTGGAGTAGCCCCCCAAGCCCAGGATGATGATGACCGCCAGGATCATCAGAGTGACGCGGTTATTTTCAATGGCAAATTTTGTCAGATTCATGTTGCGCTCGCTGCTTTTGTTTACTCGGTAATTTATTCCATCAACTTAACTTCCATGCCGTCCAGGATGGTCTTCAGACCAGCCGTCGCCACCAACTGGCCCGCTTCCAAACCGGAGCGTACCACAAAGCCCTGATCCCGTAGCTCCCCCACTTCTACCCCCCGCCGCTTGGCCACGTAGCCCTCGCCATCTCCGGGTTGGAGGAGGTAGACGAAAGTGCTGGTCATGTCCTTTCCCAGTGCCTTGACCGGGCAGATCAATACCCGCTCCGTTTTGGATTGGCCCCGAAAGGCCACCGTTGCGGCCATCCCCGGGCGGATGTCCGGGCTGGGCTTGTCGATGCGGATGATGGCCGGATAGGTGGGGGAATTGCCCGCCGCGTAACTCACTTCCTGTACCGTGCCGGTAAATTGCTGCCCGTCCAACACGGAGAATTGAATTTCGGCACGCTGGCCTTTTTTGATGCTGGAAATGTAATTTTCGGGGATGCCCACCCGCACCTCGGGTTGGGACACCGAGCTCAACTCCGCAATCGGATTACCCGAAGCCACCAACTCGTTCACCTCGACGTTGACCGCCGTGATGATGCCCGAAAAGGGAGCCACCATTCGCGTATAGCTCACCTGATTTTGGGCCGATTGACTCTGCGTCTGTGCCGATGTCACCTGCGACAACGCCGCATCGTAACTCGACTGAGCCCCCTCAAAGCTCGATTTGGCCTGTTCAAAATCACTCAGGGAGACGCTGTTGTTTTCGTACAACTTTTCGATCCGTTGGTAGTTCGAACGGGCGTTGATCAGTTGGGTCTCGGCACTCTGCAGATTGGCCTCGGCCCCTTTTTCGGAAGCCTTGGCCTGCTCGGCTTGTATGGCGTAGTCGCTGGGATCGATGGTGGCAATCAACTGCCCCCGACGGACCCGATCCCCCAGTTTGACGGCCAGGCTGCGGATCGTACCATTGACCCGAAAACTGAGTCGGCTCTGTTGATCCGCCTGGGCCAGGCCGCTGTAGGTCTGGCTGGCAATTTGTTCGGCGTAGCCAATTTTTTGATAGCGAACGGGACGCAGGGTATTGGGGCTGGCACTCGTCTCCTCTTGCTGACCGCAGGCGGAAAGGACGAGGAGTAAAACCAGGGGAAGCAGCCTTGATACTGGGGACATGTTTTTAGTTTTTGATAAATTGTACAAATCGTTGGAAAAAAGCATCCTGCTCCTGGGGCAGGGCCAGATTGTGGTAGTAGCCGATCGCGCGCTCCACCGCCAGGAAATCACTGATAAAGGTATATTCCGCCGTAATGGCGTTGATCTCACTCTGGAGTAGGGCATTTTGGGCATCCACTAGGGAAGTAATGTTGAGCAGCCCTTGTTGGTAGGAATCTTGAGCCAGTTCGAAGTTCTTCCGGGAGGCCTCCACCGCCTCGTTGGACAGGCGGACATTGCTAAAGGAAGCACCGGCCATTTCGAGATTGGCGCGGACCTGTAGCTCCAGGCCGTTGCGGAGGTTTTGCAGTTGGTCCTGCAGTTGCAAAATACCCACCTCGGTCTGCTCCAATTCGAAGCGGCGGGCGTTGCCCTGGAAGATGGGAATCTGCAAGCCAATCGCCGCGGAATAAGTCGGCACCAAGTCCATGGGCATCACCGTTTCGGGGAAGCTGTACTGCCCCAGGGGATAGTTGTATTCCCCCGACAGTACCAGGCTGGGGAGGTAAAAGGCCCGCCGTTGGGACAAGCGACTGCGTTCCTGCGCCGCCAGTGCCGCCTGGACCTGACCAATCTCAGGCAGGTTTTTAAAGGCTTCCGCCACCAGAAAATCGGCAAAGCGTTCCAGGTCACCGGGATTGTTGATGAGGCCAAAGAGGCGGCTATCGTTAGCCAGTAGGATGCTATCGCTCAGGCCCACGTCGGCCAATCCAAAATCTTCTTTGATGGGGCGATTGAGGAGATTGTTGAGGTTGAAGCGGCTCTGCCGCAATTGGGCCAGGGCACTGTTGAGATCCGCGTTGTTGCGGGCCAGTTCGCTCTGTAGTCGGTAGACGTCGGCGACCCCGCTAAAGCCTACCTCCTCCTTGTTTTGCGCAATGTCGAGGTTTTTGCGGGTGACGGCGACGTTTTGGTTGCGCAGGTCCACCAGAGCCCGAGCCTGGAGAATGCCGAGATAGGCTTGACTGACGTCGAGCACCACGTCCAATTCACTCTCGCGAAGACTTTGCTCCTCGCTGGCCAGGAGGAATTTTTGGATGGCAATATTGGCCAGGGCGGGTTCGGACAGGATGAGTTGGGTCAGCTTGGCCGAGGTAGTTAGGTTGTAACGGCCCTGGGTGCCAAAGCTGCGGTTGACCGTATTTTCATCAACGGTAAAAAAGGTTCCGCTGGCATCCACCTGGGGCAGGTAATTGCTCCGCGCGATGGAGACGTCACGCCCGACAATTTGGACATCCTTCTCGGCAACCTTGATCCCCAAATTGGTTTGGAGCGCCTCGGCGATGGCGGCCGAAAAGGTAAGGGTGCGATCCCCCTGTCCGATGACGCTGACGTTGAGCAAAATGGCTTTCGACATCAGGTCCCAGCTGGGGTAGTACCGCGTCTTGCGGGCGGTCTCCATATTGATGAGTAGGTTTTCGGTAAAACTCTCCATCGCCACGGGCAGATCGGCCGCCGCTTGCCCTTCCAGAATTTTGAGGGCATTGAGGGCCACCCGTCGGGGAATGCGATCAAAGTTACTTCCGGTTTCGAAGGCGGCGTAGGCCCCCAATTCCATAGCGGGATCACTGAGCAGACTAAAGGTCGGAATGCCCTTGCGGGCGAGTCCATCCAGGGTATTGCGTAGCGCGACAAACTTTTCCGGCGCCACCACTGGAAAGAGAAAGGCGGCGTCGACGTCTTCCCCAATTTGGTCGAGTACGCTGGCCTCCGACTTTTCGAGTACCATCAGCTCGTAGCTGGCCCCCGAAAAAGCCAATAAGCGATCCAAGTAGCTGCGAAAGTCGAGGGTCCGGCCGTTGCTGACCGCATCGGTGATGATGGCCAACTTGCGGAAGGGCTTGATGGCGTAGAGGGTTTCGAGGTCCCGACGCAGGTCAAAGGGCGATTGGATGTAGGTGAGTTGGTCGATGCCGGAACGGCCGTCGACCGGGGCGGGAAGCCCCTGCAACTCGTTGTCGAGGATAAAGGGAATGATGGTGGGCTTGGCGTACTGCCCGCGTTGGGCCAGTAGATTGCTAAAGCCAAAGCCCAGGGCGATGACCAAGTCACTGTCTCCGGCGTAAACCCGCTGCAACTCGGCCTCGAACGTTCCCAGGTCGTCGATTTGAATGGTGGTGATGTCGGCGAGGTAGCGACTGCGAAGCAGGGTTTCCAATTCTTCACGAACGAATTGCTCGGTCAGCTGGGCGGGTTGGTCGGCACTTTCGTTAAAGATGGTAATTTGTACGGAAATCTGGGCGGCGGCGGCGAGTGCCATACACTGCAGGAAATTATAATGCAGATGTCTTATCATGTTGGGTGCCATAGTTTTGTCTAAAGGTGCTCCGGGGCTTTAGGGTTTCTCAAGTATATCACGGATGCAAGGGAGCGGTTGCACGCACAACCAAATTAACCATCATCCGCTAAGTGACCCAATAATTTCTCGATTTTTTTGCCTCAGCACGCTATTTAACGCGCGATGCAGTCCAGAGCTGCCGGCTGAGGGCCGTATCGTAGATGATTTCTAGTTGGGTGATTGTACCCTGGGCATCCAATTCCAGCAGATCCACCACCTTAAAACGCACCTCCGCGCCACT
>CALCCH010000733.1 GCA_937899855.1 uncultured Saprospirales bacterium
GTAAATAACCCTGCCGTAGCCCAAATCGACGCAGGAGATTCACGGCAGTAAAGTATATTTTTGAGATGGCTTCTAAAAGCCTACTCCCAAATTGGTAACTGCGAAATCTTCACTCGAATGTATCGGGTGAAGATTTCGTTTTTGGGAAAACCCACTTCCCCCCGCCACTGGCCGACAAAAAGGGGCGATTTCTCCTCCCTCCATACTAAACCGCCGTTTGCCCAGCGTTAAAGGGCCATTCTCCGTATCCACCAAACCAACGAGCCATCGAATCGGGATTATTTACACTTATTCCTTCACCGAAAATTGTAACTCATGACCCTATCCCGTTTCCTCGGTCTGGCCGCCCTGAGCCTCCTCCTCGTCGCCTGTCAGGACGACGATGGCTTTAGCGATTCCCCCACCAGCGCTGCCTCCACTGCCAACACCCCCGCCGCCCTACAAATCTATTTCGACCGCTTCGAGCTCGCCGCCGCCGAGCGCGGACTGGCCATCGACGTAGCGGGGGAGGGGATCACCGCCGAATTCCAGGACATCCCCGACGATGGGGTGGCGGGCACCTGTACCTACGGCTCGCACACCCCCGGCCACATCGTGATCGATCAGGGGTTCTGGCTCCGGGCCAACGACGCCTTCCGCGAAATGATCGTCTTCCACGAACTGGGGCACTGCGTCCTCTTCCAGGGGCACCGCGAAGGCACCCACCCCAATGGCACCTGCCAAAGCATCATGCGTAGCGGCCTGGATGGCTGTATCGACAACTACCGCCCCGCCACCCGCGAATTCTACCTGGATGAGCTCTTCGCCGCCGAATCCGACTTGCGGTAATGCGGGACGTCAGCCAATGGTTTCCACCGGTGGCATCACGCGATCCAGCACCGCCCGATCTTCTGGCAAGGTATTGGCCCCCATTGTTAGAAAGGGCCCTACGGGCTTAATTTTTTGAGACTTATTTTATACTTTTGAACCGAACGAGCGGTGGCGATGTTCCCATTCCGTCTCGTTCGGAACCACCAAAAAATTAATGCTGTGCGAATTTACCACCTCTTACTGTGCCTGTGCGTAGGCACCCACCTCTCGGCCCAAAAGGTCAAGATCCGCTCCCTCATCGAACCCGGCTCCAAGCTGCTGGACAAAACCGGCAATTCTACCCTGGAGAAAACGACGGCTCATACCTACATCCGTAAAATCTATTTCCCCGAAACCGTCCAAAAAACCCACCACGTCACCTATCGCGACCGGGAGTGTAGCGTCCGGGAGGGCTACTACGCCGAATGGTGGGACGATGGCCAATTGCATTGCGAAGGCCAGTACCTCAACGGCCTCCAGCAGGGTCCCTGGGTGTTTGATCGCGGCAAAGGCCTCCGCCGGGGCAATTTCGAACGAGGGAAGGAAGAAGGCCGTTGTCTCTACCTAGCTTCGCTGGGGCAAGTGGAGATCGAACGCTATTACCAAGCTGGACAACTGCACGGTGCGTCCAAATATTATTCCGGTGATACCCTGCTGCGGGAAGAACTCTACCTAAATGGCGAACTGGCTAAGGTCGCCTCCGTCAAGCCCTACGTTGTCACTACCGACTCCTCGGAACTGGTGGTCGAGCAATTACCCCTCTTCGGCGACTGTACCGACTTGAGCTCCGAGAAACGCCGCCGATGCTCCTATCGCCAGTTGCTCCGCTATATTTACCGCAGCATCAAGAACCCCCCCGATGCTCGGAATAATGGGATTCAGGGGATGGCCTTCCTCAGCTTCGTCTTAAACAAAAAAGGTGGGATAGAGGATATTGTGGTCAAACGTGGCCTCTGTGAGTCCATCCGGGAAGAATGTCTGCGCATCGTCCGAGAAATGCCCGCTTGGGAACCCGGCTACCAAAATGGCGAGCCGGTTCGGGTCCACTTTCGACTTCCCATCAAATTCAAATTAGAGTAAATCTTTATTCCAAAAAAAACACGACCATGTGTCCACTGGCGATCCTACTGATTTGCTGCGGCATATCCCCCCTCTCGGCCCAAACGGTCAATATCGGCTCCCTCATCGAACCCGGCTATCAGGACGGCCAAGCGGTCAAGGTCGTCTTTATGCTGCCCATCCGATTTCGCCTGGAATGAGGAAAAAATGGAATACCCACTCCGGCCATACTCCGGTTCCCGGAGCTTCGCCCCCGCATCTCCCGTCTGCTGATGAGACCAAGCCGGCGGGGTATACCCCCCCGCTCCAGCCATACGCCCCAAACCCCCTCCCGAGCCCACTCTGGAACCCCCAACGACCCACACCAAAAGGATCAAAATCCAAGACCATGCGTACCTTCCTCTTCCTCCTCCTCAGCCTCTGCACGATCACCAGCTCCTCCGCCCAGGGCAAACTCCGCGATCGCCTCGAACCCGGCTCCAAGCTGCTGCGCAAAACCCGGCACACCACCCTGGAGAAAACACCGCAGGGCCTTTACCTCCACAAACGCTACCACCCCAAAACCCGTAAGCTGACCCACCTCACCAGCTACCGCGATAAAAAAAGGACCATCCGGGAAGGCCGCTGCGCCGAGTGGTGGGACAATGGCGAGCTGCGTTTCGAGGGCTCCTTCCAAAACGACGAACGCCACGGTGACTGGCTCCTACTGGAAAATGGCTGGCTGTTCAAAGGAGCCTACCGCAATGGCCTCCGCGAAGGGCCCTGGGCTAAGCTCGACTCCACCGAAAAAGTACGACAGTTTGGGACCTACCGTGCGGGTACAATCGAAGGCAGCATCAGCTACTACGATGCGCAGGGGGAATTGTGCAAACAGGTCATGTACCGCGCTGGCGACCTCGAAGAGCTGCTGTATTTCGAATCCAGCGCCCCCGGGGCGCTGCCGCCCGAAGAATACCTGATCTACGAACGGGAAAGACCCGCCTTCCCCGGTTGTGAAAACCAGTACCGCTACGACTCCGAAGCATTTTACGAGTGTACGGAGGACTTATTTATGGCGTTTCTGTTTCGCGAAATCCGCTACCCATTGCTGGCTCGTGAAAACGGCATCGAGGGAATGGTCCACCTGCGTTTTGTGGTCACCGAGACGGGGGCCATTGAAGCGGTGGAAGTACTGCGGGCCCCCAGCCCACTCCTGGCGGAAGAATGCCTCCGACTGATCGCGCAATCGCCCCCCTGGTTGCCCGCTTACCGTCGTGGCCAGCCCGTTCGCAGCCAACATACCACGGGCATCAAATTTAGCTTGGAATAGTAAGTGCGCTTAATTTGAGGCTTACACCCGAAACAAACCCACCTCGGCCCGCGATCCAAAGCGCAGGGGAAAGACGCTCGTCCCGACGCCCTTGGATACGTACAGGGGCAAGCCCCTCTCCCGGTACCAACCCCGCACGTAAGTCCCACTTCCGGGGGGGCAGTAGGGCGCGTAGCCCAGCAGGGTGATCTGCCCACCGTGGGTATGCCCCGCCAAAATCAGGTCGATCCGCTCCGGGCCCCGCTCCCGTTCGATCCAGTCGCAGTGTACGGGGCAATGCGTGAGGACCAGGTGAAAATCGACGGCTTGGTAATCCCGGATGGCGGTAGCGTAATCGGCGCTGCCCCCGACGAAATCATCGATCCCCGTGATACCCACTTTCCGGCCGCTGAAGGTGTACTGCCGGTGCTGGTTGATGAGCAATTGGCCACCGTGTCGGGCGTAGGTATCGGAGAGGGCCTCCAAATCAACTTCGCCCCAGTATTCCCAATTGCCGAGGATGGCGACCACGGGGGTGTCCATGGGCAATTGCCCCAAAAAGCGATCGAGCAATTCGAGCTGGTCCGCCGCGTCGATGGCATCTCCCGTGATGGCGATCAAATCGGGCTGGGCCCGCCGGATGCTGCGGAGCAGGCGCTGGTGCTTCCAGCCCAAGGACTTGAGGTGCAGGTCCGAAATCTGTAAAATGCGCAACTCCGCTTCCTGCCCCGCCGGTCGTAAGTCGTGGCGTTTGAGTTCGACAAAGAAGCCTTCCAGCCAAGCGGCATCGAGTAGGCCCAGGCCCAGGCCCGCCAGCAGGCCATTGCGCAGAAAACGACGACGGGATATTTTTTTCATCCGATACTTTGGGGCAAAGTAAGCATTCACCCGCACTTTTCAAATCCGATATTTGAGCGGGCTTATTCCAGGACCAGGTGTCCCTTTATCGGCTTGGGCGTAGTGATGACCAACAACTCACAGTGATCGCTCCGCCGGAGGATTTCATGATCGTAGTGGGCGTGGACAAACTCCCTGGACTGCTCTTCGCAGAGGATGACCCGGGTTCCCACTGGCAAACCCTCGGGCCGGGGGTAGGTGGGCAACAGCTGGATGCCCTCCTTGCTCAGCACGTGCTTGAAAATGGCCAGGTGGCTGTTGGAGCCCTGTCGTGGCACCAGGTACTTGCCCGCCTCCAAATTGGTCCGCTTAAAAAAGTGGCCGTAACGCATCTTATCGGCCTGGGCTGCGGTATCCACGGGATGGTATACCGACTGGACCACCCGCCAGTAGGGCCGTCCCCAAATGGCCAGGGCCAGGAACAGCAGTGCCCACTTGCTCCGCAACGGGACCTGGGGGACTTCGATGGCGCGGGCCATCAGGCTAAACAAAGCGTAAAAGCCCGTCCCCAGGGTGATGGCGAAGAGGGGGAGGCTGGGCGCAATGTACCAGGTGAGCTTGGTTTGGGCCAGGGACAGCAGCCCCAGCAAGCCCAAGCCCTGGAAGGCCACAAACAGGGATAGCGCCCGGCGTTTGGGATCCTTTTCCCAGACCCAGATGCCCCAGAGGGCCAGGGGAACCCACCACAGCCAGGGCGCCCACTGCCAATCCCCCAACTGCCCGAGGTAGTAGCTCCAGTGGCCCTGATGGTGCTCGATGACCTGAGCGTAGCGTCCGCCAATTTCGTTCTCCCAAACCGCCCGGAGGTAACCCGGATTGATCCCCTCCCGGCCCAGGTAATAGGCCAGGATGGGCATCCAAGCCAAGGCCGCCACTAGGTAATTGCGGAGGGGAAACAGTACCTTTTTCCACCGCCCCAATACCACGCTTCCCAACAACAAACCCGGCAGTAAAAAACAACCCGCAATGCCCTTGCAGAGGACCGCCGCGCTAAAGGCCATCGCGAATCCGTACAAGCCCCGCCGACTGGCCCGGCCTTCGGCCCACAGCCACTCAAAAAAGCAGAGGACCTGTACGAGCAACAGCAGACAGAGCAGGGCATCGTAATCCCCCGTACGGGTGACGTGGGGTGTGATGTAACCGGGTGTACAGAGCAAGCTGGTTCCCATGGCCAGGCCCAGGTAAATGGAGCCCATCCGTCGGCTGCCGTACCAGACGAGGAGCAGTAGGGTGGCGGTGCCAAAAAGGGCGGCGGGCAGGCGGAGGGCCAGGACGTTGGGACCCAATAGCTTCATGCTCAGGACCTGCGTCCAGATCATCAGGGGGGGCTTTAGGTTCCACATGTCCGGGGTCTTGCCGTAGTGGGGGACCAGCCAATTGCCGTTGTCGAGCATCTCCAAGGTGTTGACTCCCAGTCGGGATTCATCGTAGATGCGGAGGGGTAAAGCGTCGAGGTGTAGGAAAAGTGGAAAGTAAGCGACTAGCGCGAAGAGCAAACATAGCCCAGCAATGACACGTTTGTTTCTGGGCATTTGCTTTATATTTTTAGATTTTTAATGCTGTGGTATGCCTCAATCTTATAACGGGCCGTACCCACAAAATGTGGCCTGACCTTTTATTTTTATCCCCACTCTGTATGGTTTTCGACAAATCGGTGCTGCCCCAGCTCGGTAGACGCTGTCAAAAAATCGGGGTGTCGTGCTGGCTTTTTCTTGCGGGCGAGTAAAAATTCAAATACTTTCGCCCCCATGTTTGCTCGGATGACCCCCTTCCACCTGCTGACGCTCGCCGTCTTTATCGCCCTGCTGCTGCCCGCCCTCCTGGCGGAGGGCATGTTTATGGATGGCCTGCTCTACACCTGTGTAGCCCGCAATCTGGGGGAGGGGCTGGGCACCTTTTGGCAACCCTACTTCAGCGCCACCTGGAGCAAATGGGACGTCAATTCCTTTCACGAGCACCCGCCGTTGGCCTTTGGGATACAAGCCGTCCTCTACCGACTATTGGGCGACTCCATCTACGTCGAACGCGGCTATTCTCTGCTCTGCGCCCTGGCGAGCGCTGGCTTTTTATCCGCTATCTGGCGGCGCCTATTTTCCTCATTGGAAGAGGCCGAACTCTACTGGCTGCCCATCCTCTGCTGGATTGGGGTCCCCGTGGTCTTTTGGTCTTTTCAAAACAACATGCAAGAAAATACCCTGAGCGTTTTTGTACTGGCGGCCTGCTACTGGGGCTACTCTTACGGCCGGCCGGAGGGGCCGACCTACGGTGGCCTGCTGCTGGCGGGAATCAGCATCTTTGCGGCCTCCCTCACCAAGGGCCTGCCGGGTTTGTTCCCGCTGGCCATCCCCTTTTTCGACTATCTGGTACACCGGCATGATTCCTTCGGCCGGATGCTGGGGCGTAGCCTGCTATTGCTAACGGTTCCGGTCTTGCTGTACGGGCTACTCGCTACCATTCCCGTTGCGCGGGAGAGCCTCTGGTTCTACCTCAAATTTCGACTGCTCAGTCGCATCGAGGTCGCACCGTCGGTAGATTCCCGGGGGTTCTGCCTGAGCCAAACGGTACTGTAGTTGGTGCCCGCCCTGATTTTTAGCCTACTTTCCTTACTGATCCACCGCTACGGGAAGCCTACGGTGGCTCGACCGGTCGGTTGGAGCCGCCACCTCCTTTTCTTTACGGCCCTGGGCCTGTCGGGAGTACTGCCGCTCTTGCTGACGATGGTACAAAAGGGCTTTTACCTGGTCCCGGCCTTTCCCTTCTTTGCCCTGGCCCTGGCGCTGCTGGCCAGCACGCCCTGGCGGCACTGGACGAATGGGCTGCGTCGCTCGCCCCGGGCCTACGGTTGGGGTTTGGGACTGGCTTGGGCCCTGGTCCTGTTGAGTGTGGGTGCCAGTACGCTGGCGCTGGGTACGGTCAAACGGGATCGGGACCTGATTGAAGCGGTAAAGCTGATGGGGGAGCGGGTGGGGCCTCATCAAACCATTCGGATCGAGCCAGTTTTACACGAGCGTTGGAGCCTGCATTGCTACTTTATGCGGTACTACCACATCAGCTTGGATCGCAAACCGATTGACCGGTCGTACTACCTCCTGCGGGAGGGCGTGGAGCCCGTCGCGGACGGCTACCGCGCGGTAGACCTACCGGCGGTACGGGGCTACACCCTGTACGAGGCCTTAGCGGCTCAACGTTTTTCCAAATGAAAATACGGCAGTTGGAGGGCGCCGAAGCTTTCGGCAAAGGGGGATTTTTGACGGAGGTTGAAGTCGAGGAGTAGGGGTTTTTCCGCTTGCGTACGCATCAACATATCAAACAAGTAAGCCAGTGCCCCCACTTTAGCACCCGCCTCCGACTGGACGGGCATCAGGCTGACCACCCGTTTGTGGCTAAACAAAAAGAAGTTGATGGCCAGGAGTTCCTGGCGCCGGTTGCTGACGCCGCTGGCAAAGCCCCAACCCCGGTGGAGGGCATTGTACATGACGCGCAACAGCGCGTGCGAGCGGATTTCCCGGTCGCTGGCGCTGCCGGAACCGTGTTGGCGGTAAAAGTCGGCCAGACTTTCCGGGCGCAGGTCGTTGCGGGGGACGAGCTGGGCGAGGTGGGCTTTTTCGATTTCTTGCTGGAGGTTGGGATGATAGGGCGCGGCCAGGTTTTCGTAGGGTTCCTGAAGCAGCAGCATATAGTTGTACTGCTCCGATACCCGATAGTCGATATCGCTGGGGGGCTTGGTGCCCTCTCCCAGCGTGATGTCTTGCTGGTGGTAGCGTTCGGGGATGGCGTTGAGAAAGCTGCGGATGCGTTTTTCCGACAGTACGTGGATCGAGTACAGCCCGGCCGTTCGGATCAGCTCGGGCTGGTGAAGCACGGGAATCTTTCGCCCCCACCAGCCCTTGCTTTGCTGTCGGTGAATCAGCGGGAAGACCGATTCGTAGTCGCCCTCTACCAGTCCGTCCCAATCTTTGGCCACGTTATCGAGGTACCACTTGTATCCAAAGATATTGCCATTGGGTGCGTAGTGTACACAACTGTTCCACTTCGTCTTATCAATTTCCTCTTGGGGGACTAGACGTATATCCATAGGCGCGGTAGGCTTAGCGAGTCTTCAAGCGCACGACTGGGCAGATCACTTCTTCGAGGGAGATGCCGCCGTGCTGGAAGGTGTTGCGGTAGTAATTGTTGTAGTGGTTGTAATTGTTGGGGTAGAGGAAGTACTTGTCTTCCTTGGCAAAAATAAAGGTCGAGCTGACGTTGGGGCGGGGGAGTCCCACCTTGGCGGGATCCTTGATGGCCAGTACGTCGCGCTTTTCGTACTGTAGGTTGCGACCGACTTTGTAGCGCAGGTTGGTAGTCGTCTCGCGATCGCCCACTACTTTGGAGGGGGTTTTGACACGGATGGTACCGTGGTCGGTGGTGATGATGAGGCGGATATCGCGCTCGGCCAATTTTTGGAGGGTGGCCCAGAGCGGGGAATGCTCGAACCAGGAGCGCGTGAGGGAGCGGTAGGCAGTTTCGTCACCGGCCAATTCTTTGAGTACCTCCATCTCGGTCCGGGCGTGGGAAAGCATGTCGATAAAGTTGTAGACGATGACGGTCAGGTCGTTGTGGAGGAAGTTGAGCGCTTTGTCGAGCAGTTGTTTGCCCTTGTGGACGGAGGTTACTTTGAAGTAATCGACCTTGATGTCTTTGCGGACGATGCGGCGAACTTGTTCTTTGAGCAGGTCGTGGTCGCGGAGGTTTTTGCCCCCCTCTTCGTTGTCGTTGAGCCTCCACTCGGGGTTGTGCCTTTGGATTTCGCTGGGCAGGAGGCCGGCGAAGATGGCGGTGCGGCTGTACTGGGTGGTGGGGGGCTTGTTGCTGTAAAAAAAGTCCTCTTCTTCTACCCGGTAAAGTTCGTTGATGATGGGCTCGATCATTTTCCACTGGTCGTAGCGGAGATTATCGAGCAGTAACATCACGGTGGGCGTATCCTGACTGAGGTGGGGAAATACTTTGTTGCGCATCAGGTTGTTGGACATGATGGGCGCTTCGCTTTGGTCGGCCAGCCATCTTTCGTAGCGTTTGAGGATGAATTTGGAGAATTCACCATTGGCCTCGCTTTTTTGCATGGCGAGGATATCGCCCATGTCGTTGGAGGTGCTGGATTCGTCGAGCTTGAGCTCCCAGGCGATGATTTTTTTGTAGACCTCCACCCACTCCTCGACGTTGGGGCCATCGTTGATTTGCATCAGAATTTGGCGAAACTCCTGCTGGTAGTCGGAGGTAGTCCGTTCGGCGACCAGCCGTTTGTTGTCGATGATTTTCTTGAGGGTGAGGAGGATTTGGTTGGGATTGACGGGTTTGATGAGGTAATCCGAAATTTGGGCACCGAGGGCCTCTTCCATCACGTTCTCGGCTTCGTTTTTGGTAATCATAACCACGGGGAGGTGGGGATTACCTTCTTTGATCTTGGAGAGGGTTTCGAGACCGGTCATCCCGGGCATGGACTCATCGAGGAAGACCACGTCGATGTCTTTGGTTTCCTCGCATTCTTCGAGGGCATCGTAGCCGTTGCTGACGGTTACTACGTCGTAGCCTTTTTTGTCGAGGAAGAGCAATTGGGGTTTTAGCAAGTCAATTTCGTCGTCTGCCCACAGGATTTTAATCTTTTCCATTCGGTAGTTGGTTTAATTGTTAGCAATAGGGTAACAAAGGATTACCCGGAATGGTTAAAGAGAGCATAAATATCTGTCCTTAATTGTATATTTTGGGCATACGCTGTGCGCTTTTTATTGGAATGGATCAATTTTTCATTCCCGGTGTAGGAGAGCGGTTTGCCGCGGAGTCCTTGCGGGAGCGGGTAGGTAGGAAAAGACCCCGTAACGCATCGACTGTAGACGGTAAGTGTTGAAACGCCTCGCCCGGGGATTTATTTTGAATGACTCTCGAAATGAATAAGAAAAAGATTTTCAACGATCCGGTCTACGGTTTCGTTAGCGTCCCTTACGGAATTTTATTTGAGCTGGTGGAGCACCCCTACTTTCAGCGCCTGCGGCGGATCCGTCAGCTGGGCCTTACCGACTACGTATACCCCGGCGCCCTGCACACGCGCTTCCACCACGCCCTCGGCGCCCTCCACTTGATGGGCCAGGCCATCGGTGTGCTGCGGTCCAAGGGCGTGGCGATTAGCCCGGCCGAAGAGGAAGCCGTATCCATCGCCATCCTGCTCCACGACATCGGGCACGGTCCGATCTCCCACGCCCTGGAACACACCCTGGTCAACGTCCACCACGAACAACTGTCGCTCTTTTTTATGCAAGAGCTCAACGAGCAGTTCGACGGCCGGCTCGACCTAGCCATCCGCATTTTTGAAAACCGCTACGCCAAGCCCTTTCTCCACCAACTGATCTCCGGCCAATTGGACATGGACCGCATGGACTACCTCAACCGCGATAGCTTTTTTACGGGGGTGTCGGAAGGGGTCATTGGCTACGATCGGATTACGAAGATGCTGACGGTACGCGACGGCGAGCTCTTGGTGGAGGAAAAGGGCATCTATTCCATCGAGAAGTTTTTGGTGGCGCGCCGTTTGATGTACTGGCAGGCCTACCTGCACAAAACCGTCCTGGCCGCCGAGCAGATGCTGATCCGGACCCTACGACGGGCCAAGGCCCTGGCCCAAGCCGGGGAGAACATCTCCGTACCGGGCGCCCTCAACGAGTTCCTGAACACGGAATTTACGCTGGCCGATTTTGAACGGGACCGCCGTCGCCTACTCGATTACTTTGCCGACCTCGATGATTTTGACGTCATGATGGCGCTCAAGATCTGGCAAAAACATCCCGACCCCATCCTCGCCCTGCTCTCCCGGGGCTTGGTGCAGCGCCGCTTGTTTCGGGTAGAAATTAAAAAAATACCTTTCGAGCGTGACCACCTTGAAAAAATCCGTCACAAGGTCGTAGATCGCTACGGATCGATGGACGAGGCGGCGCTCGACCACTTGGTTTTTCAGGGCCAAGAATCCAACAGTGCCTACAAGGTGTCGAAGGAAGAAATCAACATTCTGTACAAGGACGGGCGAATTTTGCCCATGTCGGAGGCCTCCGATCAAGGGATCGACCCCAAAATAATTACCAAATATTATTTATGTTATCCCAAAAATATCTGCTAAATTTGTAGGTAACAGCATACGAGGCAATAGAAAGACAACAACACAGTTTACTTTTATCCCTACAAGACCTCCGAATCAAGAAAACAATTTCCGATACCGAACGCTAAGTTGCATCAGGCAGCTCCTTAGCCTTGTACCACAATACACCAAAGTCTTAAGAATACAATTTTTTAATTAAACCAACGCTTTCAATTATGAAAAGATTGAACCTAATTCTTGTAGCGACCTTCTTGCTGTGCGGTTTTGCCGCCATGGCGCAGCCGGGTGATCTACCCCCGGATGCTCAGGCCGGCAAGTGCTATGCAAAGTGTCTTATTCCCGATGAATACGAGACCGTAACGGAGCAGGTGCTGGTCAAAGCTGCTAGCTCGCGCGTAGAGACGGTTCCCGCTGAATACGAAACGGTCACCACGCAGGTTCTGGTTTAGGCCTAGTGCTAGTGTATGTTTCTCGTTCCCGATGATTACGAGACGGTTACCGAGCAGGTGCTGGTAAATGCCGATTGCTAGCGGATGATTCCCGTTCCCGCCGAATACGAGACGGTTACCGAACAGATCCTGGTAAAGGCCGAATCCAAGCGGATGATTGCCGTTCCCGCCGAGTACGAAACGGTAGCCGAGCAATACGTAGCCAAGGAAGCTGCCACCCGCATCGAGCGCGTAGCGGCCAACTACGAGACGGCTACCGAGCGCATCGAAGTGACGCCAGCTTCCACCAATTGGGTCAAGAAAAAGGCGGATCGCAACTGCCTATCGGCCGACCCCAATGACTGTCTGGTTTGGTGTCTGGTTGAAGTACCCGCCACCTATCGTACGGTTACCAAACAGGTCCGTGAGGGCTGCCCCGAGGGATACACCGACAATGGCGACGATTGTACCCGGGCCATCGAAATCCCCGCCGAGTACGCCTCGCGCAACAAGCGGATGATCAAGACGCCCGCCAGCACGCGGGAGGAAGTCATTCCCGCCGAGTACACCACCGTCAGCAAGCGCGTGATCAAGACGCCCGCCAGCACGCGGGAGGAAGTCATTCCCGCCGAGTACAAGACCATGACCAAGCGCGTGGTAAAGACGCCCGCTACCGTCCGCGAGGAAATCATTCCCGCCGAATACAAGACGACCTCGACCCGCAAGCTGAAGGCTGCTGCCGCTACCCGCACCATTGAGGTTCCGGCTGAGTATACTACCGTCACCCGGAAGCGCCTGGTGAAGGCGGGTGGATTTACGGAGTGGAGAGAAATTCTCTGTTCGGATAAAGTGACGGCTTACACCGTTCGTCAAATCCAGAATGCCCTCAAAGATCGCGGTTACGAGCCCGGTCCTTCGGACAACATTTTGGGGGTACGTACCAAAGCGGCTTTGACCAAATTCCAAAAGGACAACGGACTGCCCGTTGGTAAACTGGATTTTGAAACCCTCCGTGCGCTGGGCGTACAGTACTAAGCCCCCTCCGATGGCATCGCCCAGAGTGGCGATTGCTCTTTTACTAAAAAGCCCCGAGCGATTCCGCTCGGGGCTTTTCTATATCCGTCAGACTTGACAATCAATGATTTTTTTTATTATATTTGAATAGCTTTATATCAATCCGCCATCTTTCCCGCTTCATCCCAACACTGCCTTTTGGCCGGCGAGCAGGCGCAACCAAAGAATTTTATTCCTTGTCATTTTTCCCGGCACCTGCTGAACTATTGGCAGGTGCTTTTAGTTGTAACTGGCAGCAGCTTATGAAGAATGAAAAGTTACTCCTATTCATCCTAGCGGTAGTCCAATTTGCCCACATCATTGATTTTATGATCATCATGCCGCTGGGTGCCCAATTCATGGAGCTTTTCCAGATCAGTCCCCAGCAGTTTAGCCTCATTGTTTCTTCCTACGCCATTGCGGCCTTTGTTACCAGTCTGGTGGGAGCGCTCTATCTGGATCGTTTCGACCGCAAAAAGGCCCTGCTCTTCTTGTTTTTTGGTTTTGCCGTCAGTACCCTGGCCTGCGCCCTGACCACGAATTACGTACTCTTCCTCGCGGCCCGTTCCCTGACCGGGGCTTTTGGGGGGATGCTGTCTTCACTCGTCCTATCGATCGTAGCTGATGCGATTCCCTTCGAACGGCGTTCGGCGGCCATCGGCAGCATCATGACGGCCTTCTCGGTGGCTTCGGTAGTGGGGGTTCCGGCGGGTATTTATCTGGCGGCGGAGTTCAGTTGGCGAATGCCCTTTA
>CALCCH010000734.1 GCA_937899855.1 uncultured Saprospirales bacterium
GCGCCTCGTAGGGACGTAAATGACCACTCCCTCGCCGGCAAAAACATTTTGAGATGGCTTCTAGTAGATGGGAGTAGACTTGGCCGTAAAAATGGTAGCGCAATCGTTTTGCGCACAGTAATCTTCGGGGACGATCACCAGCCCCCCATTCTCCACCACGGAAGCTTTAACCACCTCGATCTCCATCAATTTGCGCAACAAGTCATCAGTGCTGGCCTGCTGACTGTTTAGCTGACCACAGCCCAGCAAGATAGCCAAGGGTGGTAAAAGCACCCACCCATAAGGGCGAGCAAGGTACCGGAGGATCCGCGTTGGGCCGGTAGCGTTCCTGTGGGGGGGATGGTCGTAGAAATTGGCAGTGGGGTACCGGAGTTTTTCATACTTTATCTTTTCACTAAGGTAAGGTTTTTCAAGCCATCCCGCCAGTCGTTTTGCCCGCAAAGGTCCGATGTTGCCTCTAGTGGCACTTGGATTTACCACTGGCATGACTTATTTTGCCACCAAGTCAGTCTCCAAAGTAAACCATGGATCCGTACCAGCAACTCCGAATCTACGTCTCTTCTTTCGTCCCCCTCAGTGAGGAGGAATGGCAGGCCCAGTTGGCCTATTTACAGCTCAAAACCCTGCAAAAACACGATTTCCTCATTCGCGAGGGCCAAATTTGCCCCGCCATTTACTTCATCAACCGCGGCTCCTTTCGCACCTATCACCTCATCAAGGGTAAAGAAGTAACGACCAATTTCTTTTTCGCCGGAGGCTTTATCGCCGACTACGGCAGCTTGGTACGGCAAAAGGTTTCTAACGAATACATCCAAGCCCTCGAAACGGCGGAATTGGTCAGCCTGGCTTACGAACACCTCGAAGACCTCTACCGTCGCTTTTACAACTACCAGAAATTCGGACGCCTCATCAACGAGCGGGTCCTGATCAATATGCAACGCCGCCAACAGGAATTTTTACTGTACACGCCCAAAGAACGCTACCTCCACCTGCTCCAGCACCGCCCCAAGGTCGTCTTGCGACTGCCCCAGATCTACGTGGCTTCCTACCTCGGCATTACCCCCGAGTACCTCAGCCGACTGCGGCGGGAGCTAAAAAAAGAGCATCCTTCGATTTCTTAAAAAATATCAATGCGTCCCCTTTGAATTTGTCGGAACTTGTGGGCACAAACAATCCGACAGTCCCTCATGCTCCAACAATTGATTCCCTCCGCCATCGGTCAAGGCCTCAATGGCCTGAGTATTCTATCGCCCCAGGTGGCGGGCCGACAGGCCATTCAGTTCTTTTGCCATCCCCGTCGCGGACGCCTGCGCCCGGACCAGAAAACCTTCCTGGCCAGTGCCGAAGCTACCTTCCAGCTGCAAACCAAACACGGCACCATCCAGGGCTACACCTGGAATCCCAAGTCCTCGCGCAGCCTCCTACTGCTCCACGGCTGGGAATCCTACGCGGCCCGCTGGGGTATGCTGATTCCCTATCTGACCCGCGCCGCTTGGTGCGTACACGCCATCGACGCTCCGGCTCACGGCGCTTCCTCCAACGAGCTTTTTGATATGATCCAGTACGCCGATGCCATCGCCGCCACCGCCCGGGACCGCCAACCCCAAGTCATGATTGGCCACTCCGTGGGGGGCGCTACCCTGGCCTATTATCTGAGTCATTACGCCCCGGAGCCACTGGACCAGGTGATCCTGATGGGCCTTCCCATTTCACTGCGCACCATGATTCAAAGCTTCCAACGGACCCTGGGCATGAACCGCCGCAGCCAACGCGGAATGGACCTGGCCTTCGAAAACCAGTTCCAACACTCCATCGATTATTTTTCGACCGTCGAATTTTGTAGCGCCATCCCCTTCCCCACCCTACTGATCCACGATCGGGACGATCAGCTCACGCCGCTGGCCGGTGGAATGGCTTGCTACGAGGCCTTACCCCACGGCGAAAACTTTCTCACCGAGGGGTTTGGACATTCCCTACAGGATGTCTCGGTCTATCAGCGCATCATTGATTATCTGGACGAGGGGAAACCTTAGGTACCCGATATTTGGCCGTTTTATCTTCCCAGTGGACATCCGCGTCCTTCTTGAGGTGGATTTGTACGTTGAGCAACAACTCCTCCGCTCCGGCCGCCAGGGCGGCATCTTTGGCACCTTCCACACTCGCCATCAGGCGGTCCCAGTCGCCTTCGAGTAGGGTGGCAAAAGGTTGGACTTCGCAACGAACGCCGCTGGCTTGGATCGACTCGATGGCTCGGTCGATAATGGGATAGGCCGCTTCGGTATTGAGGGGAATGACTTGTAGGGACAGGTTAACGCTATGCTTGGATTTGGTTTTCATCGCACCGTGTGGGGCTCCCGGCTGGTCCGCTCGGGAGAGAGGGTCACCACCTTGGCCTGCTCGGCAACCAGGTAGTACTGCATCCCCACCTTCCCCGGCGTTTGGAAGGTATAGCTCCCATCCTCCGCCACGGGGTCACCCGCTTCGCCATCGTCGCGCATCTCGACGCGTTGCCAGGGGTAAAACGACGCCTCCCGGTAGCAGAGGTACACCCGCTGGGCCTCCGAGACCTGCGCCGTTACCGTCACCTGCTCTTCGGCTACTGTCGCTTCCACCGCGCTGATTGCCGCACCGGGCTTTACCAGTAAGGGGTGATTGCTCAGGTATTCGGCCCGACCAGCGAGCAGTTCCTGAATCCCAACGATTTTGGCGCCCTTCGCGTCGGTGGTGGTATCGAGATTGGCCACAAAGGCATCGTAGGTGTAGAGCTTATTCGAGTCCTGCTGAACGTAGGCATCGATTCCCCGTTGGATGTCCTGACCCCGCTGCAAGTACTGGGCCTCCGCCAGGTGATCCTGGACGATGCTCTTGATGTGGGCCACGTAAATCTTGCGGTACAGGCTGTTGCCCATCAACTGGGTGATCAGCGGTCGTTTGTCGTTGCTGGTTTTGTAGTGGACGAAGGGACTCATCCGCTGCATCTCCTCGACGCTGAGCTGGCGGCCTTCATCGAGGAAGCGAAAACCCCCAAAATTGAGGTTCATGTCCCAGGGAATGGGATGAAAAATGCCAAAAGTATCGCGATAGAGGTAGTAATTGTGGCAGAGTCGTCCGGTATAACTGTCCAGGTTGACCAAAACATTATTAAAGGCCAGCATCCAGAGTACGGCATCGACGTCGAGGACTTCCTCGATCCGCTCGGGCGTCTCGTTTAGCAATTTGGTCAATTCGATGAGCTTGGACCAGCCTTTCTTGGATTTGATTTCGTACAGTTCGCGGTAGCAGTCCGCCTCGTCACCGAGGTACTGGAGGGAGGCTTTATCGCCCAGGCCGCAGTTGTTGGGCTTTTGGTACGACCAGAGTGGATCGCACTTGAACTGGATCCCATTGCCCGTACCAAAGTTTCGGGCCAGGAATTTCTTGTCGATGGATTCGGTATTGTTGTACAAGCCCAGCAACTCATCGTTGACGTAGAGCAGAACGTAGTTGGCGCGGGGAGCGGACAGGTAGCCTCCGGCAATCTCGTAGGCCATCACTTCGCGTAAAAAACTGGGGTCGCGAAAAACGTTGGACAGCTTTAGGGTTCCGTAACCACCGGGTAGGGACTGATCCTTGATCCGGAAGTTGATCTTGATGTTGAAGGGCAGTTTGCTCGATCCCGTCTTGCGGGTATTGTAGTAGGAGCTGTTGCCCTTGTAACGTACCCCGACGCTGTCGTAGCGCACCCCATCCACGATCGCCGTACCGATCAGTCGTTCGTCCTGCCCCGCCTGTTTATTCGCATCGAGGAGTTCATCCCAGTTGGCTTCGGAAAACTGTAGGCGCACTTCGCGAACGCTGTCGACGTCGTAAAAATCCTGAGCTGCGGCGTTGAGACAGAGGATCAGCCCAAACAGCAACGGCGGGAGACGGCGGAGGGTCGGAAAATGGAAATGTACGCTCAAGTTTACGGTATTTTAGGTCTACGATAGTTGATGCGGGAGACCTCAACAGCCCACCGACTTGCGGTTTATCGTTATTTCTAACTACAATAGTATGGATTACCAAACGATTTACCAATTGCGGGGCTCGATGATCTTGTCCGGGAGGAAATTTTTTGAGCATTAGCCCACAATGAGCGATTAATTGATCTCCGCCAAACCCACCTTCAGGGGGACTCGCATGTACTGGGAAGGATAAAAGCTGACCGCCCGTGCATTTTCGGTGAGGATAAAATATTCCAGGGTATCCGCTCCCTCCGGCGGCAGCACCCGTACCCCAAAGGTCTTATCGCCCGCCTCCCCATCGTCGCTCCGGCCATCATCCGCCATGTACACCTCCCGGTAGGCCTCCCGCGGATCAAAACGGTAGTACAGTTTGACCCGCTTGGGCAGCTTATCCACCTTGGCCTGGATGCGGAAGTCGCGAACCGGCTCCGCCGCAAATTTTTCGCGCCGCAAGACCTTTACCGTACTCACCTCCGGCGGTACCACCACAATCTCCGGGTGCTTTTTTAGGTAACTGGCCCGCACCTCCATCAACTCTCCAATTCCGGGAATCTTGCTTCGCCGACCAATCGTCTGCTCCAAGCTATTCTGAAAATCCGCCAAGACGTAGTATTTGTGCGGATCATTGATAAAGGACACTTTGATGAGCTCCTGCAAGGCTCGGGCCCGCTCCAGGTAGCGCCCACTGAGCAATTGCTCGTACACCAGCGTTCGAACGTGGGCCAGGTAAATCTTGCGGTACAAGGGCTGGGCCAAAAGCGAAGCAATAAGTGGCTTCCGCGGATTGTCGGCGTGGAGCAGTGGGTCGAGCTGTTGGAGTCCCGCCAGATCGAGATCCGAGCCCCGCCCCGTATTCTTGAAGCTGCCAAAGGCGAGGTTCAGGTCCCAGAGAATGGGATTGAACTGGCCCAAGCTATCGCGGTAGAGGTAGTAGTTTTGGCTGTATTGCCCGGTATAACTGTTGAGATTGACCAGGACGTTGTTGAACGCCAGCATCCACAGCGCCCGATCGACGTTGAGGAGCTCCGCGAGCTCCGAGGGCTTCCGCTCCGCCGCCACGCGCAAGTGCTGAGTCAGGGCTTGGACGGCCTCCCAACCCTCAGCCGACTTTAACTCAAAATTGTGAGGGTAGCACTCCGGGTTGGCTTCGTACTCCAGCGAAGCGTAAATCCGCTTTTTACAATCCGCCGGAGCATCCGCCGCCTCGCTACCCCGGGCCTTAACCAGGGTACCATCCGACGCCCCAAAGTGCTTTTCCAAAAAAAGCGAATCGATGGGCTCCACATTGACGAAAAGCCCCCAGTATTCCTCGTTGATGTACAGTCGAACAAAATTGGCCTCGGGAGCCGGTAAGTACTGCCGCGCCATCTCGTAGCCCAGGACCTCACGCACCATGCTCGGATCGCGTAGGGCGTTGGACAGTTTGATGGTATTCCGTCCCTCCACATTTTGCCCCTCAACGTAAGCATCCAGCTTGAGGTGCAGCGCATTGCGCGGATTACCGGCTCGAAAAGACTTCCCCCCGCGATAGCGCACTCCTACCTCGCGAAAAGCCATCTCCCCAACTTGTAGGTCGGCCGCCAGGGTCCCCTTGCCCGCCAAACGGAGCGAATCCAGCTGATCGGCCCAGTTGGGAGCGGAGAAGCGCAGCCGCAGCTCTTGGATCCGTTCGACTTCGTAAAAGCCAGCTTTCGCCTTCCGATCAAACTTGGTCGGTCGCGGGAGTTGGGCACGGAGGAGCGGGAGAAAGGAAATCAAGCCGAGCAGTAGCAGGCATTTTTTCATAATCGTAAATCTTTGTGGAGTGGGTTTCAATTACAATAATAACCAATATTTAGCATTCCGGGGGGGTGGGAAAAAGGTCTCGTGCCTCCTCCACCATCCACTGCCCCAATCCCAGTGCCAAACTTTCCCAAGCTTCCCCAGAATGAGGTGGATGTAGGAAAAATTCCAGTACGCGACGCATTTCGGGTGCCCACCGGGGGTAATGCCCCGCAAAACTGCGGTAACAGGGGAACAGATCGAGGGTAAATCGAGCTTCGCGCATCATGACAAATTCGAAGCCCGCCCGGAGAATGGTTTTGGCGATGCTGCGAATTTCGGCGGGTTCGGGGTAGGGCGGTCGGACCAAACGGTCCCAAGCCGCAGCCAACCAGCGGTAGTTGCGGGCCAGCGCGGGCCCGGGTCGGTGGGCGGGCAGGGTGGAGGCAAAGTCTTGTCCCCAGTAGCGGAGGCTTTGAAATTGTAGGATGGGGATGACGTGAGGATGGTGCCACTCCCCGGTGGGTAGGACACTGGTGACGGCCAGTTCGACTTCGCTAAAGTCGGGATAGCGCTGTCGCCAGGCTTGGTGCTGCTGCTCGCCGACGGGTAGGCTCTGCCAACGGAAGGGGCCAGCCGGATGGGCCTCCAGTACCGCAAAACTGTCGAAGTCCGAGACGCCAGCCACCGCCGTACCCCGGGCCACACTCCCCCGAAGGTAGACGCCCCGTAGCGCCCTTCCCCCAAAATCGCGGTACACCCCCAGCACTTCCGCCAGCAAGGCCAGCGCGGCCGGGCTTAGGTGCTCCCCTTGGCAAGGGTTGAGCAATCGGCCCTCCGCATCCTGCGGCCAGTAACTGCCAAGCGCCCGAATGCTCATCCGATCCGCTCCCCGTTGGTGGTGGGCCGCTCGGGCTGTAGCAATACCACCCGGCCATCGGCCTGGACGCTACCCAGCACGAGCACTTCGGAACGGAAAGGGCCAATCTGCTTGGGCGGAAAGTTGACCACCGCCACCACCTGGCGGCCGGGCAGGTCTTCCAAGCGGTAATAATCCGTAATTTGGGCACTGGTTTTCTTTTCGCCCAGCTCGGGTCCGAAATCGATAAAAAGCTGGTAGGCTGGCTTGCGGGCCTCGGGAAAAGGGCGGGCCTCCCGGATGGTACCGATGCGGAGATCTACCTTCAAAAAATCGCCAAAAGCAATCAGCTCATCCATAATTGTTTGAGGTGTAGCAATACATTAATCAGCATGATGATGGTCATGGCCAGCGACAAAATCCTCAACCAGGTGCCATTCTTTTCTCGGAAGGCATCGCCTTTCTTTTGTAGGCTTTCGTCTTTGGTCTTGATTTTTCCAATGGAAAAAAGATAGAGATAAATGGCCAGAGCTAAAAAGATCAGCTCGATAATTAGTCCTAAAATTTCCACAATGTAATATTTATGGGTCGACAAACGAATGAGCGCAGTGGGGGCGATCATTGGCTTGCGCCTTTGGGCAACAAATAAAAGTCGTTCTGGGAGTAGGCAGCGGCTCGATTGGCCCTTGGCCAAGGGAGCGGTTGCATTAGAGGTGGTTTTCTAGGGTATTGGGGGGCTACAGCTCCTCAAAATTTCCAGTCGTGCGGTTTTTGCGGACGTTGTTCCATTCGAAGTAACGGCCGTTCATCACGACGTATACGCCCGGGGGTAAGGTCTGGGCAAAAGCCAGGGCACTACCGAGGTTGAAAAAACCGTCGGAGGAGTTACCGAAAGCGTAAGGGATCATCGCTCCGGTCAGAACGATGGTTTTGTCGGGGATTTGAGCTTCGGCCAGGGCCTCGGCCGTGGCTACCATACGGTCGGTGCCGTGCGTGAGAATAATGCGCTTGCTGGGCGATCGGCGGCAGTGGTAGAGGATGATGGCACGTTCTTCTTCCCCCATTTCCAACGAGTCGACCATCATTAGGGTTTTGATGTCGATGTCGAGTGTACAACGCCCCAGGGCAAACATTTCCTTGAGATGGGTATCCTTAAAATAAAGCTCTCCGGTGATAAAATTATACTCTTTGTCAAAAGTTCCACCAGTGACGAATAATTGAATCATAGCTATCAACAAATAGTATGTTTAAGTAATGTCTTTTGTCCTTACTCCGCAGTCAGCTCTGAAGGTAACCGCTTTCGCGCAGGTACCATATGCCGACCATGATTAGGACAAATACGATCACAAGTATAGTAATTTTTATCCAGGAAAGCGGCTTTTCGCCGTGGACTTTTCCCGTCTGTCCGTTGATGTAGAAACGGTAGAGTTTATTCTGATAACGGTACGAACAAATCCACAGTGGTAGGATCAGGTGCTTGAAGGTTTGGGCGTGTTTTTCGGTCTGGACGTGCAAATTCCGCTGCGTATCGCCCCCCAGTTGGGCCGAGCACATTTGCCGCAGGCGATCTTCCATAATTCGCTCGGCCCGACGGTAGCCCTCATCGACCTCCAGTTGGTAAACCTCGGCCTCCCAGCCCATCATCAAACGCGGGTCGAAATTGACCACCTCCTCCAGCCGAAAGGGCAACAAACGGTTGACTTGCTTTTGCTCCAGCCCTCCCGAGGCGACCACCAGTACGTCGTCAAAAAAGTGCTCGATCGACCCGGAGCGCCGCTCCCAACGTACCTTCTGCACCTGCTCGGTGTGTACCTGACCGTGTTTGCGCACCGTCTTGGTTTCGTAATAGAAAAAACCCGCTTCGCCCCGCCACTGGGCCTCCGTCTGGGCATCGTAGGTCCAAAAGGGGATGTACACCCCATGCAAGTCCTGGCGGGAAGCCAGCTTTTTCAACTTGCTGGGGTGAAAAAAGCCCTGGCCGATCCACTCCAGAAAACGCTTGTCCGCCTCGGCCCGGCCGATGTAAAAGGGAATGATGCCCACCGGCTGGATGTAACGGTGCTCAAAAGCTTCGAGGTTGACGTTGTTGGAGCCGCAGAAGCCACAGCTGATCTTGGGGCGATTCTGTTCGACCATAAATTGGGCACCACAACTTTCGCAGTGGAAAACCTTTTTGTCGATCTTTTCCGGGACGATTTGTGGAATGGACTCGATGGCTTCGTTGAGGGAACGCTCGACCACCTGATCCTGGGCCGTATTGACCTCCTCGACGTAGCCACAGTATTCACAGTTGATCTTTTGCTTTTCAGCCGAATAGAGTAACTGGCTGCCACAGGAGGGGCAGGGCAAATTGAGGGTATCCCGTAAATTTTGATCTTCTTCGTACAGCTGCATGGACGCTCGGGGGCTTACAGACGGCCTAGCAATTCGGTTTTCTTACTGTTGAATTCCTCCTCCGTCAGGACGCCCGCATCGCGTAGTTCGCCCAGCTCCTTAAGCGTATTCATGATCTCCTCGCGCGTGGTGGCCTTGGCGGCGTCTCCCGCTGCCGGCTGGTTCGGGGAGGATTGCTGCTGCTGGTTCATCATCATATTGGCCATGCCAAAACCCATGCCCATTCCGATGCCTTCGCCCGCTCCCCCACCGGGGTTTTCCGCGGCCTTTTCGATGGCCTGAGCCGATTGAAACTGCTGGAATTTCTGCATGTTGTCCACCATGTTCATGTTGGTCATCTTGTCGTAGAAGGCTTCCACTTCCTTGGGTAGGGACGTACTGGTGATCTGGAACTTGACGAGCTCCAGACCAAAAGGATCGAGGTCCTGCTGAAGGATGGGAGCAATCTTATCGCCCATTTCGCTGTAGTTGGCCACCATATCGAGTACGGAAATACCGGCTTCGGCCAGGGCCTCGGCGAATTTGGGCGCTACGATGTCGCGCAGGGCATTTTCGACGTCGACGGTACGGAGTACAGCACTGGTGCCCGCAAACTCGCGGAAGAAGCGCTGGGCATCTTTGACCCGGACGAAATAAGTGCCAAAGGCTTTGACTCGGACTTGTTTGAATTGGGGATCGCGCATCATCACCGGGTTGGGGGTCCCCCATTTGAGGTTGGTGAAGGTGCGGGTGCTGAGGAAATAAACATCGCAGAGGAAAGGAGACTTAAAGCCCGTGGCCCAGTTGCGCAGGGAGGTAAGCAGAGGCATATTTTCGGTAATGAGTTCGTAGCGGCCGGGCTCAAAGCCGTCGGCAAACTCGCCCTCATCCAAAAACAGTGCGTATTGTGATTCGCGAACGGTGAGGTTCGCGCCGTATTTGATATTGGCATCCCGGTCCGGGAACTTCCAGAGGATGACATCCTGATCTTTTTCTACCCAATCGATGACTTCGATCAATTCACCCCGAATAAAGTCAAATAATCCCATGTAATATTTTTTGAAACGAATGATGAATAAAGTGATGTGTTGCCGTGGTATAATGACTCCTAATTGGCAAGCGGCCAGCGTCATTAGTGGCAAAATCACTCACCTGGTTGGGCCACGGACGGCACGCATTAGGTTGTGTCTTATAAATGCTTTTGGAGGAAGGTGGCCCATATTTTGGTTCTCGCCGAGCCTTATTCCGAGCCGAATAGCCATAGCTATTTGGCTCGGAATAGGCGACAGAGAGGTTCTAAAGATGGATCAGATTCACCGATGGGTATTTGTAAGACACAACTTAATCTGTACGAATTTAAGTTTTTTGAGATGCAAATTTCTACCAGCCCGTTATTTTTTTAGATAGAATGCTTAGATTTGATCAAATCATCTATATTTTCAGTAAAAGCAACCTCACCACTCGCTTTTGCATCTTCCCCAAAAGACAGCACCCAGTTTTTCCAAACCAAATCACTAAAACGATGCGAATCCGCCCATTACTACTGTTACCATTCCTGCTACTCGGTTTGGGGCCCTCCGCCACTTGGGCCACCACCATCAGCCCTTTCCCCAATCTGGGGGAGATGGCCGTGGCCAGCGACGCCGTCGTCCTCGCTACCGTAAAGCGCAACTATACTTTTGAAGAAGGCACCAACCTTCGGTTTCGCACTACCCTCGAAGTGCTCCAAACCGTCAAAGGCCCCCTGCAAAGCGGTCATCAATTTGCGGTCCAAAACTACCACCTCCAAATCGACGACCTGGAACGCCAAATCTGGGGCGATCTAGAGCTGGAAAAGGGCCAGACCTACTTCCTCTTCCTCGATCAAATCGACAACGACCTGTGGCGCGCCCAAATGCTGAGTTACGGCGCCCTCCAGGAGGTCGATCACCACGGTCAGAAGCTGCTCGTTCCCATGGATTTGGGACGCGAAGTTCATTTTCACTATTTCCCCGGACAAGCCCAAGCCGAAAAACTCGCCGTCTACGACAAAGCCAAGTTTATCCCCATGCTCCGGCGAGTCGTCCAAAATACGGGGGTCTGGGACCGTAGCCAGGTAGCCACGGAGTTTTCCCCCGAATCTTTCCAAGCCGGATACCGCAGCACGCCGCCCAGCCAGTGTACCTTCATCTCCGGCACCCCCTACGCCCGTTGGCCCAATTTCGAAACCACTAGCCTACCCGTCCGCTACGGCGCCGGGGGCGATCCGGGTTGTACCAATACGGGCAACGAAGTAGCCGCCGCCATCGGCAACGTAGTCAGCAATTACGGTGGCGTCAACCTGTCCAATGCCGGTACCCACTCCTTCATCCCCTCCTGTACCGGAGGAGAAGGGGCTACGGATAGTGAATTTACCACCTGGGTCAGTACCAACCTCGGAGGCTCGCGCCACCTGCTCATCCAGTTTGAAGACCCCTGTAGCGACATCACCGACCTGACTGGCTGTAGCGGTACCCTGGCCATCGGAGGGCTGTACTGGTTTAGCTCCACCCACAGCGCCAATGGTGAGACCTGGCGCAACGCCGCCTACGGCTACGTGGTGGTCAATAACGGCACCGGTGCCTGCGATTGTGGATCGACGGATTACGAAATCATGCTGACCCACGAGCTGACCCACAGCCTCAATATCGGCCACATCGCCTCCAGTGAAGGCGCCGCGAATATGAACCCCAGCTGCTGCAATACCATCTCCTCCCTCGATATCGTATGCCTACATAACCTTTACATACAAGCCGACGTAGCGGTGGAGCGGGTCGAAGTCCGGGGCGAACTGCGTGGCGAACAGGTAGTACTCGAATGGTCGAGCGCCTCGGAATGGGAAAACGATTTTTACCAAATCGAGCGCCGCAATGCCCAGGGCAAATTTGAACCCCTGACCAAGGTCGCCAGCCTGGGCAACAGCATCGCCACTCAAGATTATGAATTTGTGGACGACAGTCCGCTCGTGGGGACCAACTATTACCGCCTCTCCCAAACCGACCTGGACGCTACACCGGTTAACCTGGGCACGGTAGCCGTGGATTACTTCGATCGCCTGAGGGTAGGGATCAACCCCAATCCACTGGACGGGGACCTACTACAAAGTCAAATCGTCACGGAACGTCCCGGCGAGGCCGACCTGCGCATCCTGGACCTCACGGGCCGTCAGCTCAATACCCACCGAATGAACCTCGATCGCGGTTCAAATCAGCTGGAATGGCCACTCGAAAATCTGGCCCCGGGGGTTTA
>CALCCH010000735.1 GCA_937899855.1 uncultured Saprospirales bacterium
CCACCTGTACCACCGCGCCTTTATCGAATTGGCCCTGGTCAAAGTGGCCCTCCTCCCACCGGAGGAGCGGCTCACCATCTTCTGGACCGAAATCATGGCGCTCCGCGACCTGTTTAAATTTGAGTTTTTCTACTCTCGCAAACCCCAATTCAGCGACGAAATCGAGGCCAACCTCCAGTTTATCGCGCCCCAGTGGGCCCACACCTTTGCCGACCCGGAGGCCAATATCCTGAGCTTGCTAAAGGACCAGCAGGTACTGGTTTCGCCCGTCGTCCTCAATACCTACCTCGAATCCTACCGGGTGGTGGCGCAGGCCCTGCTCACCCGTGACAGCTCCCTGCCCTTCGACGAGTCCGAATTCATCGACACCTGTCTGTTTATCGGCGAAGAGATGCAGTGGCAGGGACGCATCCAACGCATCGAATCGGTGTCCAAGCCCTTCCTCATCAACGGACTGCGCTTGGTCAAAAACCTACAGCTACTCCCCGAGGAAGGCCAGTCTCGCCAGGAAGCGATCCAGGCCTTTATCCGCCGGCTCGACGAGGTGGCCCAGCTCTCTCGCCAGTTGCCGGGCTCCAAAACGGAAAGCATCACCCGCGAAGTCATGGAATCGGAAGCGGGTCCCCACATCGGTGCCTTTTTCGATCTCGACCGAACCCTCATCAAGGGCTTTTCGGCCAAGGAATTCTTCCAGACCCGATTGCTCAGTGGTAAGATTACGACCCGGGAGATCGTCGCACAATTTGCTGGGGTCCTCGTCTACGCCATGGGCAATGGCAATTTTGCAGGGCTGGCTGCGGTGGGGGCGCAGGGTGTAAAGGGCGTGAGGGAGAGTGTTTTTCTGGAGGTGGGCGAAGAGGTCTACCGCAAGCACTTGGCGGATGCCATCTACCCGGAATCGCGGGCGCTGGTGGCCGCCCACATGGCCAAGGGACATACGGTGGCCATCATTTCGGCAGCTACGCCCTACCAAGTGACGCCGATTGCGCGCGACCTAGGCATCGAACACGTGATGTGTACCCGGATGGAGGTCCGCGATGGTGCCTTCACTGGCAATATCATCGAGCCCGCCTGCTGGGGGGATGGCAAAGCGCACGCCGCCCTGGAATTGACCAAAAAATATGAGCTCGACCTGAGCAAAAGTTATTTCTATACGGATAGCGCCGAGGACATGCCCCTACTCGAAATCGTGGGCCACCCCCGACCGCTCAATCCCGATACCCGGCTGTCGGTCCTGGCCTTTGAAAACGACTGGCCCGTCTACCGCTTCAACGACGACGAACGTCCCGGTTTTTCCAATTTACTCCGTACGGGACTGGCGGTGGGCAGCCTTTTCCCCGCCGTTCTCAATGGCATCGCCACCGGTACGCTCAACCTATCCTGGAAGGATGGCATCAACTCGATGATGGCTACGGTAGGTGATTTGGTGACGGCCATGGCGGGCATCCGCCTGGTGGTAAAGGGGGAAGAAAACCTCTGGTCGCAGCGGCCGGCGGTCTTTATCTTTAACCACCAAAGCAGTGCCGACCTCTTTATCGCCTCCAAGCTCGTACGGAAGGACGCCCGGGGCATTGCCAAGAAGGAATTGCAGATGACACCCATCCTGGGACAGCTGATGACGGCGGCGGGCGTGATTTTTATCGACCGCAACAATCGGGAAAAGGCCATCGAGGCCATGCAACCCGCCGTCGACGCCCTGCGCAATGGAACGTCCATCATCATTTTCCCAGAGGGAACGCGGAGCTACGATTACCAATTGGGAGAATTCAAAAAAGGCGCCTTTCACCTGGCCATGCAAGCGGGGGTGCCCCTAGTACCGGTAGTGACCAAAAATGCCCACGATGCGATGCCACGCGGCACCAACGTATTCCGCTCCACGGCGGTGGAAGTCGTCGTGCTTCCCCCCGTTCCGACCAAGCGCTGGAAGGCGGAGAACCTGGATCGCCACATCGCCAAGGTCCGCAACCTGTTCCTCAAAGAATTGGGGCAGCCGGAGGAAAAGCTACCGCGCAGCTCCGGGAAAAAGGCAAAGTTATAAAATCACCAACTCAAACTTCGTGCAATGAAATTACGTGTCGGATTACTCGGTGGTGGCTCCTGGGGCACTACCGTGGCCTCGATGACGGCCCTGAATGCTCCCACCAAGATGTGGGCCCGCAACGCCAAAACGGTGGAAGAAATCAACCAGCACCACCGCAACGAAAAGTACCTCCCCGGTGCCCAGCTCACCGAATCGCTCCGCGCCACCACCTCTATTAAAGAAGCCGTATCCGATGCGGACGTAGTTGTGATGGGGGTTCCCGCCCAGAGTTTTCGCCACGTTCTGGAAGATGCCCGACCCCACATTCGACCCTGGGTACCCATCGTGAGTTTGTCCAAGGGGCTAGAAAGGGGAACGCGTATGCGCATGACGGAGATCATCGAGACGGTCATGCCCGGTCATCCGGCCGGGGTACTGACGGGCCCCAACCTGGCCCGGGAGATCATGGCGGGGCAGGCTGCGGCCAGCGTGATCGCCATGGTCGACGATACCATTGCCAAGGCCCTGCAAGGCGTTTTTCGCACGGGCTTATTTCGGGTGTATACCAACGAGGATGTGGTCGGTTGTGAACTGGGGGGCGCCCTCAAAAACGTCATCGCCATCGCCGCCGGTATGGGCGACGGCGCCGGGGCGGGCGACAATACCCGCGCCGCCGTTATCACCCGGGGCCTGGCCGAGCTGACCCGACTCGGCACCGCCATGGGGGGCCAGCCCAGTACCTTTGCCGGCTTGGCGGGTATGGGGGACCTGGTGGCGACCTGTATCAGCTCACTGAGCCGCAACCGCCACGTGGGCTTTCAATTGGGACAGGGCCGGACGCTGGACGAGATCATCGAGGAGATGTCGATGGTGGCCGAGGGGGTCAAAACCTGTGGGGTCGTCATGGAACTGGCCGAGCAGTACAATATTGAGATGCCCATCAGCTACGAAGTATACAAGGTGGTCAATGAGGGCAACACGGTGCGCGATGCCTTCCGCGGCCTGCTGCGCCACCGACTGGGTTCGGAGGCCGAACCCGGCTAGCGGCCTGAGCTCGTCTATTTCATCTTGGGGAGTTTGGACAAAATCGTTCCCAACTTCATGGCCTTGGCGTAATCGCCGTCGGCCGTCAGTCGGCCTTGTAGAAAAGCCGTTTGAACGTTCAATTCTCCCTTCCCCAATCGAACCAGGTGTTCGTCCGCAATGGTGAGGGTTACATCGGGATTGTTCACCTTACCCCGACGCACTACTCCCGGAGATTTGTTGAGGTCGATGCGCCATTCCGTCGGTGCCGGCCCGGTAACGACCAGCTGGAACAGCCCGTTGTTGGGTTTGATGAATTCGGCATTGGCCACCAGTTGTTTTTTGATGTGTTGGACCACCTTATCCGAAGCGGGACGCTTCTTCTTCGCCCGGCTCTTCTTCGCCGATTTATTTTTTTGCATATTCAGAACCGCCGTTTCCAACTCGTTGGCCGATTCTCGCAGGTAGCGGGAAAAGAGGTCAAGATCGGGCATGGACTTGGCATCGGAGGTGGGGCTGAGGGTAATCAGACCGTTGTAGCTGAATACGGTGATGATCAGTCCCATTCCGTCGATGATGGGGGCCATCCCCATGATTGAAAGGAGTTTGTGGCCATTGAGGTAGAGGGGAAACTGGGGGCCGGGTACGTTGGTGACCGTGACGTTAAAGACCGGGCTGTGCATCTCGGCCACCTTGTAGCGCGAGTACAGCCGGGCGGCCTGGTTGGCCACGCCAAAGGGCACGGCCTCCGCCATTTGCGCCAGGGTTTTGGCACCGATGGCGCCCTGGTAAGTTTTGCCGCGAACTGTGTTTTCGTGAATTACTTCCACCCTTTCGATCGGATCTTCAATATTGGTGGCCAACTGGACCAGCATGGAGCAGATTTGGTTGCCTTCGTCACCATCGCCATCGTTGCGGGTTGAGATGGGGACCATGGCTACGAGGGGTTTGAGGGGCAATTTCTTTTTTTCGAGCAGGTAGCGTCGCAGGGCGCCCGCGCAGATGGCGAGCAGGACGTCGTTGAGGGTGGTATTCAATACTTTTTTCAGGGCCTTGACCCGATCCAGCGAGAGGATGGCGGTATTCCACTTGCGACGAGCGGAGATGATGCCATTGAGGGGGGTCGAGGGGGCGGTGAAGGGGGCCGTTGGTAAGTCCATGCGTTTGGCGCGGGTGAGCATCCCCGCTTTGAGGGAAGCGGTGAAGGCATCGGTGATCAGCCGGGGAAATTTGAGGGGTTTTTCGGCGAAACTGAGGGTACTTTTGAGCACCATGGAAATCTCGTTGGGGAGGGGCTTAGGCGTGTAGGGCTCGGGAGGGG
>CALCCH010000736.1 GCA_937899855.1 uncultured Saprospirales bacterium
ATCACCGCATTGCCACTCAGGCTTTGGTTGGCGGAGGGGACGTCAATCCACATCGCAGGTGGCGTATTGTCGACGGGATTATTGATGACGATCGGAACGGTCGACGCTTTGCTATTCCCAAAGGGATCCCAAGCGGTGATGGTCAGACTGTGGCTCCCATTGCTAAAGGCCGCGCTGTTGAAGGTGGTTTGCCAGCCCACTTGCGGACAATCCGGATCGTTGATGTTGCTGTTGATGGGATGCGCACAGACATCGCCACGACCCGTCCGCGTAAACACCTGACCGGGCTGTAAAACTCCGTCGACCGCCAGGGTCAGTTGGTCCACCGTAGAGGCATCAAGGGCCCAGCCCTGGAGCGACACACTGCCCGTCAGCGACTGATTGACCGTAGGCACGTCGATGGCCAGCTCGGGATCGATACTGTCGGCACCGGCATTATTGACCACAATGTTGATCGCGCGACTCTCCCGATTGCCCGAGGGGTCAATGGCCGTGATCTTTAGCTCGTGGGGGCCGTTGGCAATCGTGACGGTATTCAAAGTCATTTGCCAACCCACCTGCGGACAGTCGGGATCTTGAATCTCCCGGTTAACCTGAGCGTCGCAGACAAAGCCCTGGTTAAAGCGCGAGGCCGACTGGCTCTGTAGTACCCCATCGATCTCCAAACGGAATTGATCCACGGACTCCGCGTCGAGGGCCCAGCCGTTGACCGTCACGGTACCACTCAGGGTCTGATTGGGCGTAGGGCTGGCGATCCACAAAGTGGGGGCCGTAATGTCGGTAGCGGGAGCCCCACTGCCATTGCCAAATATCTGCCCACTAAGCGCCATCGTCTTACGAGAAACGGCGTGACCCGACAGGGGATCAAAGGGATTGTTGGGGTTCACGATCTTCAAGGACATCCACAAATCGATCCGATCGGCCAGGGTACGTTGGTTGGCATTGCGGGTAAAACAAAACTCCTGGCCAAATATCCCCACCGAAATACCGGAGAGGTCGACCTCACTTTCCACCTTAAAGGGCTTCGACAAATCCGTAGTCGAGTACAGGTAAAGCCGATCCTCACTAGTGGTACAGTCGCCATTGATGGCCTCCCGTTCCGCCGCTAAGGCGATGTAGCGGTAGGGGCTGTCCGGGCGGTCATCCAAATACACCTTGGCGATATCCGCTTGGCGCACCGTGTAGCAACGGTCCTGAGCCCCGAGCGTACGGGTAAACACCGGACGTCCACCATTACTGTACACCGTATTGATGTTGATCGGATCGTTGCCATTGATTCTACTCCAGATATAGCTGCCATTCGCATCCAATCCCGAAGTAATTTCCCACTCAGCTTGGTTACCGAGGTGAAAGCCCGGGGTACTGGCCGTGGTGGGTGGCGTACTGCTAATCTGCGAACGCGCAATCAGTACGTCATCCCGATCGAGGAGGTTGAACACCAAATAAAAGTATCCATCGTCCACCAACATGTTACTCAGTAAGAATCCGCTGGCGCAACTGTTGATGGTGGGATCATTGACGTTGCGGAAAAGAAAGCGATCGTAGATCGTCCAGTTTTCCCCATCGACCGACCAGGCCCAACCGGCTTGCCAGATGTCATCGGCATTGATCTTGCCCAGTGGGTGATCCAGATTGCGCAACTGGATGTTAAAGGCCATAAACCAACGCCGCTGTCCATCGGCGTAGATGACCTCGGTGACCTTAGAATTGGAAATGCCAGTCGCGTAGTCATCAGGGTTGGATACGAAGCAATCGTCGGAAAAATTGGTCTTGGGCGGACACCATTGTCCATCCGAACAATTTTGATTGCCCCCAAAAAAAGGAACGGCGTGGAGGTCATCCTTATCGATTAGGTTTTCGTAATTGTTGGTACCAAATTGTCCGATCCGGGGCCAGAGATTGGGATCGACAAAAGTAGAGACGTTTTTCTCTCCAGGGTAGCCATCCCACAAGTCGTTGGACGCACAGGCGTTATTGCCATTACACGGAATGGACTTGGAGAGTAAACCAACCACTTCGATACAACGGCTGTCCCAATTGCGCGGATCATCGTCGAAGGAGCAGACGTCGGGATTCGTCTGGTCAAATACGCCATCGACGTATTGCAAATTGGGCTTCCAACGCAGAATACCGTGACCCGCAGTAGCGTAAATCCGGTAACGATCGTCCACCGTTCGGGAGGTGGAAAAACCAAAGGCTGCCGAGAGGCGGAAGTTGTCGTCGTTGAAGTTGCCGGGTTTAAAATCGAGTTGCAGGGCTTCCGGGCCCGCGCTCGTATTGACCAGGCTCACCTCGTCCCACCACACCGTCCGACCGTTGGTGTCGAGATCGAGGCGGATGGCGACAAACTTGCGTCCGGCGGGACAGGTGTACGTCAGGCTGATTTTTTGCCAGGTCGTACCCACGGTAAAGGTCTGGTTGATGCGGGTACTGGCCGTGGTGCCGTAGTTCTGATCCAGGCTGAAAATGAACAATTGAACCTGGGTGTTGCTGGTATTGGCCTTTACCCAGGCGGAGAGCTCGTAGGTGGGCGCCCCCGTGTAGGAGGCAATCACTTTTCCGTTCCAGGGGATGGTATAGCTATCGGATCCCGTCGACTCGTGGCGCCACGAATACTGACCGGAATAGACGTGAGCGGGGTTGCTTTCAATGGCGTGAGTGCCATTGGTCACGCCCTGCTCAAAGGGACTGACTTGACCGCTTTCGAATCCGGGGTTGA
>CALCCH010000737.1 GCA_937899855.1 uncultured Saprospirales bacterium
GGGGCCAGCTGCGAAAAGCCGCCACGGGAGGCAGTAGGGGCGTGGGGGTTTCGGAGAGAAAGATGGGCGTAGCGCTCAAGCTCAACTGCTGGCCATCGACTTGTTCTGTGATACCGCTGATGGAAAAATCCCAGTGGCGCAGGGTGAGTTCGGACAGCGAAAGGCTGCTGGGGAAAGTATAGCTGGCGCTGGCGACTTCCGACTGATCGGTATGGGTAGCGGCCCAGAGCACGTAGTGGTACTGCCCCGCCACGTCGCGTAGGGCAGCACCGCGGACACCGGCTGGCAGTTGGAGTGCGTTGGTACGGTCGGCATCGTAGACGGTACCGTAGAGCAGCTCCGAACAGCTTTTGTACGCAATGCCCGCCTCGGTCCGTACGGCTCCGTCCGTTCGGGGATCGGTACCGCTGAGTTTTTCGTAAAGGCCCATCAGGTCAAATTCAAAGCCCGCTTCCTCGTAGCCGGTATCCTCGGCAATTTTGTAGAGGTGGAGTTGTAAAAAGTTGTGGACCAGGGATTGGACGAAGGTCTTGATGATGTAATTCCGCTGGGCCAGGTCCGAACCGATAAATTGGCCAAAGGCTTTGCGGGGGAGATTGGCCTCGGTGACGATCCAGTGCTTTTCGGGAAAGGTCTGCCCGTCGTAACCATAATCGTGGAGGACGACTTCGAGGTTGTCTTGAGAACGTGGCAAGCCATCGGCGGCGGCATCGGAATGACGGGAGTAGACCCAGTCGCCGAGGTCGACGTCGAAGTAGCTGGTGCTGCCATCGAAGTGGGGGTAGGAGTGAAAGCCCATTACGTCGAAGTAGGCCCCGCCCTGGAGGGGGTAGGTGGGGTTGACGCTGCCGTCCTCGGGATTGTCGGTATTGCGGAGTACGGCATCGAGGAAGCTGGGAAAGGCGACGCCCGAGAGGGTGACGAAGGCGTCCGGGTCGATGGTTTTGATGACTTCGTAGCTGATGCGTAGCAATCGGACAAAGTGCTGGATGGGGGCGCGGAGCTTGTAGTCGCAGGGGTAGGGGTCCTTGTCCCACCAGTTGCCGCGTTGGCCGGGTGGGAGCCAGCCGTTGAGGCTGGAGTAGTCGAAACTCGGTTCGTTCCAAATTTCCCAAAACTTAATTTGATCCCCGTAGAGCGTGGCGACGCGGTAGAGGTAGAGGGCGTAATAATTGTCATCGTTGACGGGGGTGCCGTTTTCGCCATCGTCCCAAATGTCGGTATACAGGTTGGCGAAGTGTTCGGATTGGTGGGTGGGGCAGTAGAAATTGGGATCGCGGTGGCGTTCGGCGGGGAATCCTACGATGAGGGTATTGTCCTCCAGGCCCAGGTTGTGGTAATGCTGAAAGGTTTCGAGACGAATGTCGTAGCCCCAGAAGTCCAGGAACTCCTCGTAGAGTACGGGGCGGATGGCTTTGACCCCTAGCCCTTCGATGCCCTTATCCAGATTGCCCGCCGCAATATCGGCCAGGTCCTCATCCCGCCAGGGCGGGTAAACCCCCAGGTTGACGGCGGGCCGAAAAAAGCCCTCGTAAGCCGGGACCGACTCATTGGCTGTCTGGCTGATCCGACTCGTCGTGGGGAGGGTGACCGCAAAGGTTTGGGTACGCTGATCCGCTCCACAGCTATTGCTTACCGTGAGGCTCACGGGATAGTTGCCGCTCGTTGGGTAAACGCGCTGGGGGTTGGGAGCGGTGCTCGTCTGACCATCCCCAAAGTCCCAGTGATACTGTTGGGCATTGGTACTGGCCGTCTCGTGGAGGCGGAGGATGGGACCGGAAAGTTGGGCTTCAAAATCGGCGGTCGGCGCGCTTTCAATCGTCAGGGAAGTCCCCTGGCGAATCAACACCGCTCCGTTGGCGGCGCGTCCTTCCAAGACTACCTCCCCCTCGCCCGCCCGGTCGAACTGGATGTTTACCGTCGTGCCCACCGCACTGCTCGGCTGGGCTTTGGGCATGCGCCACTCCCAGTGATCGACTCCCGGCCAATCGAAGGCCCGCAGGGTAATGGACTGCCCCGTGCAGGCTGCTATCCGATCGGTATCAAAAATGGTTTCGCTCAAAAACAGGGGCGTCGCATCGAGGGCGATTGCTTGTCCGTCGCTGAGTTCGTGGGCCTGGCTCCGGGAAAAATCCCAATGGCGCAGCCAGTAGTGGCCCCGATTGAGTGGATCGGGCAATTGGTAAAGGGCGGCGGCCGCCTCCGAGCGGTCGACCGTCGTCATGGCCCAGAGAACGTAGGTGTAGCGGCCTTCGGTATCGTAAAAGGCGGCGCCTTTGGCGGTGGGCGGCAATTGCAAATCGGCCGTACGGACCGGATCGTAGGTCTGGCCAAAGAGCAGGTCGGAGGTGGTCTTGTAAGCGATGGCGGCTTCGACGGGCTCGGGGTGGTAGACGTCGGTGGTTTCGAGGCGTTGGTAGAGCCCCATCAGTTCGAACTCGCCCAGGGCTTCGTCCCAAGTTCCCTCTTCCCCCAGTCGATAGAGGTGCAATTGGAGGATGTCGCTTAGGACGCTTTCGACGTAGGCCTTCATCACAAAATTGCGCTGGGCCAGCTCGGAGCCGATAAAGTCGCCAAAGGTCTTACGGGGAATGTTGCACTCCGTGACGATCCATTCCTTGGCCGGGTACTGGAGGCCGTCGTAGCCGTAGTCGTGGAGGACGTCTTGAAAAATGTCTTTTTGTTTGCTCAGGCCAGCGGCGGCATCATCGGAGTGGCGGGTGTAGAGAAAGCCATTGAGCGAATCGCTCCAGACTTTGACGCTGCCGGCGAAGTGTGGGTAGGAATGAAAGCCCAGTACGTCGAAGTAGGCGCC
>CALCCH010000738.1 GCA_937899855.1 uncultured Saprospirales bacterium
ATGAATAGCAGACCCTACACGCCACCGTCCAGAGCCAGTTGGCCCGCGCGGCCCTCGAACAGTACCTCAACCTCTAAAACCAGCGACATGAAAAATAGTACACTCCTTCTGATCGTAATGGCGGCCCTCCTCCTTGGCTTGGCCGCCGGGTACCTGCTATTTGGCCAATCGGACCAGACCCCCGTCCCTGCCCATGCCCCGGATCAAGCGGCCGAAGCCGAAGCCCCGGAGGGGACGGCATCCACTTGGACTTGCTCCATGCACCCCCTGATCAGACATGACGATGGGGGCGATTGTCCCCTTTGCGGGATGGACCTGACGCTCCAACGGGAGACTGCCTCCGATGATCCCCTCACCCTGGAGATGACCCCGGAAGCCGTCCAACTCGCGCAGGTAGCCACCACGGTTATTGGTTCGACCACCGCGCCCGCCAAAAGCTTTATCCTGTCGGGAAAAATCAAAGCGGACGAACGACTCGCCGCCAGCCAGGTCGCCCACCTCCCCGGCCGCATTGAAAAACTCTTCGTCACCTACACCGGCGAAGCCGTCCAACCCGGACAGCAACTGGCCACCCTCTACTCTCCCGATTGGATCAGGGCCCAACGCGAATTATTGGAAGCGCTCCGGCTGGGGGATGACCAGGCCGACTTGGTCCGTGCCGCCCGTAAAAAATTGGAATACTGGAAGGTACCCGCCGCGCAAATTCGGTCCATCGAGGAAAGTGGACAAATCCAAAGCACCTATACCATCTTGGCGGATGCAGCGGGGGTGGTCACCCATCGGAAAGTAGCCGTGGGGGATTACGTAGCGCAGGGAGAGGTAGTGTTTGACATCGTCGGTTTGAATCGGGTTTGGGTAGTATTTGACGCTTACGAAACGGACCTGGCCGCCATCCAAATCGGAGACCGCATTGAGTTCCGCACGCCAGCCATTCCCAAGCAGACCTTTTCTACGAAGGATAGCTTCATCGACCCCCTCATCAACCCGGATACCCGGGTGGCGGCCCTACGGGGCGAACGCTCCAATCCCGGGGGGCTGCTCAAACCGGAAATGTTTGTTCGGGGGGAGTTGCAAGTCCGGGGCCCCAGTACGGACCAACTGTTGGTACCCAAATCGGCGATCCTCTGGACCGGCACCCGCGCGGTCGTCTACGTCCAGCTGCCCGATTCTGACATTCCGTCCTTTCAGTTTCGGGAGGTGACTTTGGGAGAACGCATCGGCGACCACTACCGGGTCACGAGTGGCTTGGCGGCGGGAGAGGAAGTGGTTACCCACGGCAACTTCGCCATCGATGCGGCGGCGCAGCTGAACAATCAGGCCAGTATGATGAACCAAAATGTACTGGTAAAAGACGCCGCCCCCGCCCCGCATTTACCGGACCACACCGCAAGTACCCCCCCCGCATTCAAGACTCAACTCGTGGCGCTGGCCCGCGCTTATCTGACCCTCAAAGACGCCTTGGTCGCCACCGATCCTCGTCAAGCCAGCCTCGGTGCCACCACCCTGCTCGAACAACTCGCCAAGGTCGATCAAAACCTCGTCGAAGGCAATGCCCGTCGGTACTGGCTGACCCAACAAAAAGCGCTGCGTTCGCACGGCCAGCAAATTAGCCAGAAAGACGAGGTCGCAGCCCAACGCCAGCAATTTGATTTCCTCTCCCAAGCCCTCATCACCACGATCAAAGTGTTCGGAATAACGGACGATGCCCTCTACGTACAGTACTGCCCGATGGCCTTCGACAATACCGGGGCGGAGTGGCTCAGCGATGTTGAGGCGATTAGAAACCCCTACTTTGGCGATCAGATGTTGCGCTGTGGTTTGGTCCAGGAAACCATCACCAAAGATTTTCGCAATCCCACCGCAGAGCCTACCCCCGGGGCCTCGGCTCAGTAAGGACCGTCGGGGGGAGCGGGGGCGGACTCGCCGCCACTCCCCCAGGCATAGTGCTCCTCACACACCCAAATCACCCGCCCCCCTTCCACGCGCTTCCGCAGGGGGCAAACCCAGTTCCGGCCCGCCAGCACCTCCTCCAACAACGCCATGCTCCGCTCCGAGGCCTCCTGCAGGCCGTACTGTCGTAGGGGCGTCCCCGTTGCCACCGCCCCCGTCGAGCGCACCGTATCGCGGATCGCCTCCAAATTCGGCTTGATGGCCTTGTACTTTTCCAAGCCCAAGGCCTGGTACATTCCCGGTAAAAACAAGTGCGACAACCCTTTTAAATGAGTCAAAATCGCGTTCGAGTAGGGCGCCATTTCCGCTATCCACTCCTTGCTCACCTGGAGCACCTCGGCCGCACCGTGGGGATGGATCGCCCCGGGCTGCATACAGTAGAACTGCAGTTCGTAGGTCGTCGTCCACCAGCTCTGGTTGTGGGCCAGTTCGTAAGCCGGGGGGCGCAGGGTAAAGAGGTAGGGCAGTTTAATCTTACTCGAATCCGTTAGGGCAAAAGACAACAAATCACGGGTCTGGCTAAGGTCTTGCTGAAGGACGTCCAGCTTGTGGTGGAGCTGTTCCATACTTTCTTCCAAGGCCCTTTCCGCCGTCTCGGCCACGAGGACATCGTCCACCAGCGCAACCACCAACACCTCCTCCAGACTGCGTTCGCAACGGATGTATTTGATGTCCTTGGCCTGGCGTTTTTTCAGCTGTTCGACGGTAAAAAATTGGGGGCCCTGCCGGTCTACGCATTCCGAGCAGTGGCAGGGAATCATCTGCTCCACCATGATGCCTTCAAAGGATTGGTTGATCCGGTCGATCTCTTCGCTGACGATCGTCATCAGCTCCTTGCGCCGCCGACCACGGACGCGAATCGCAATGTCATTTTTGGCGTAGGTTTCCACCACCTCCGCCCAAGTATCGCCTTCGCGCTCGAAGTTGACGCCACTCTTCCAAGCCCGCGCCTCGTCTACGATGTAGTGGTGCAAACGCACCATCAACCGACTCAGCAGGCCCTTGGGCATAAAGTCGTAGCGGTAGCGCAGTTGCAAATTCTGCGCCGTCTCCCAGTGGTAATCGGCGGGGCGACTGCCGGGCAACAACTGGGGAATCAGGTAGTGCCCCGGCTTTTGATCCAGTTCGTAACACAGCTCAAATTTGACCATCAGGGCTAGCAACTCCTCCTGCATTTCCAGGTAGCTGGGATCGCTCCAGATCCGACTGGCCTCGGCTTTTTCAAAACGACCGTAGCGCCTGCGAATCACCTCGTCGTCCAGAATGCAGTACACGGCCTTGGTCACCCAAGCGTTTTGGAGAAAAACCGTCTTGCGCAGCAGCGCGTCGTCGCGAAAGTGGAGAAAGGTGCCCAGGTCGTTGAGGTAGCTGCTCAGACTGAGGGCTTTATCGCGATCCCCAATCTGGGCTTTGCGGCAAAGCTCCAGGTAGGCTTCCAAAGAGAGGTAGGCCCGTTCCTTGGCCAGCAGCAAGAGCTGCTCCCGGATCTTGAGCCACTGCGTGGGCAGGGCCTGTCCGATGTGGGGCAATTGCTGGATGTACTGCGCAATTCCCGCTTCGAGCGCGTCCAGGGCGCTACAGGTCAGCAGATCGGTGGCGTATTTGTCTTTGACGAAGGGAAAACGAGCCTGGATACCGGTCAAGTCAATCTCTTTGCTACGACCTCCTTTTTTGTTTTGGACGATCAGCAGGGGGCTGTTGCCACCGAGCAGCTCGATGGTTTGCAGCCAGTAGCGAAAATCGCCGTCGTTGATGGAGGTATCGCTGCTGCGGGTATCGTCGACTAGGATGTAGAGCGAGCGCTTAGTCAGAAAGAACTGGTGGGTGGTGTGGTAAATTTCCTGTCCCCCAAAATCCCAGATGTTGACGGTCAGCTCGCGGTCTTCGGCCGCGTGAATCGTCAACTGTTCGATTTCAATCCCCCGGGTCGTTGCCTCCTCTCGGGGCAGTGGCGCACTGATGTCGATCAATTTAGTGCGGAGCGAGGTCTTGCCCACCCCGCCACTTCCGATGATCAGCATCTTGGCCTCGTAGAGGTAGTCCATCCCCTGTTTTTCCAGTTCTTCGAAGTAGTGAAGAATGGCGGTATTGCCCTGTCGGACCACGGCGGGGGGTGGGGTCCGCAGGGGGTTGTCCGACAGGTGAACGCTGTTGCGCTCCAGGTAATCCCAGGCCAGGGGGATGCCCTTGCGGGCCAGGGGCAAGAGGGGGGACAGGTCTTCGATGGCGTTGTCGCGCAGGTAAAGGGTCCGCAGCTTTTCCAAATTCCGCAAGCTCCGCAGGTCCGCGATGCGATTGGAATTGAGGCCCAGGGTGTACAGCTCACCGAGGGGCTCCAACATATCGAGGTCCACGATGCCATTGGAGCCCAGGTAGAGGGTATTCAGCTGGGTCAGGGAGCGGAGGGGCTCGTAGTCTTTTACGGCGGGATTGGAGCTGAGGAAAAGACTGTGCTGGTTGCGGAGGGGACGGAGGGGGCGGAGGTCAGTGAGGCGGTTGGAGCTCAGGGCGAGCACCTCCAGTTGGCGCAGATTGCGGAGAACGGAGAGGTCCCGGATCTGATTGTAGCGCAGGTAGAGCGTCCGGAGCGCACGTAGGTTTTGGAGGATGGCGATGTCGTCAATCTGGTTGTAACTCAGATACAGGTGCTGCAATTCGTCGAGGGATTGCAGGACGTCAATATTGGCTACGCCGTTGGAGCTGAGGTTGAGGGTTTGGAGGTGGGGGAGGTGCAGGAGGACTTGGTAATCCCGGATTTGCTTGTTGGTGCTGAGGTCCAACTGGCGCAATTGGTGCAGGTCGCGGAGGACGGAGAGGTCCTGAATGCGGTTGGAGCGCAGGTCGAGCACCTCCAGCTGGGTCAGGCTACGGAGGGGCGAGAAGTCCCGGATGTCTTTGTTGGAGCTGAGGTAAAGGGTACTCAGTTGGGGGAGTTCGCGGAGTACGTCGATAGCCGTCAGGCGGTTGGCGATCAGGTAGAGGGCCCGCAGTTGGTGTAGGCCCCGGAGCATCGAGAGGTCTTCGACGCGGTTGGAATTGAGGTCGAGGTGGCGCAGCTGGTGCAGCTCTCCGAGCACGCTAAAGTCCGCGAGGTGGGGATTGGAACGCAGGTCAAGTTTTTGGAGGGTGGGCAAACGATCCAGCCCCGAAATGTCCACCAGGGGATTGTAGGCCAGGGACAATTCCTCCAGGCCCTCCAGCTCCCACAATTCCGGTGGCAGTTCCCGCAGGGCACATTTTCCCAGGTCCAAACGGCGCTCCCCTTCCCGTTTGGCCCGCGCAATCCGCAATAAAGCCAAGTCCGACATAGCCTCGGTATTTTAGTTGGTCGGTCGTGAAATGTTTGCCCGTCCCCCCGCGCCCGATGGCCAGGCGCCTTTCCCTTCCGACCTCCGGGGTAGCCTGGATACGGGCGTTTGCTGCTTAAATGTACAAAAATTTGCCGCCCTCCCCTACCTCCCCGAAGCCCTCCCCATTCACTTCACCCACCCGACT
>CALCCH010000739.1 GCA_937899855.1 uncultured Saprospirales bacterium
CGCCCGGCGCGCGGCGGGCGAAGGCGAGGCTGGCGGGGTCGGCGGTGGCGGGGGTATCGGATTGGCAGGCCAATAGGAAGAGCAAACAAACTAGGGCGGTAAAGCGGTACATGGTTGGTTTTTGTTGATGGTAATAAAAAATAGCTAAATACCCGCAGTACGGATATTTAGCTATTGGGGCCCAGTCGCCTGGTACGAGTGGAACCGTGACCTAACCCAAGTAAGACTTGAGATTGTTCCGATTGTAGGACTTCCGAAGGCGGCGAATGGCACGTTCCTTAATTTGCCGGACCCGCTCGCGCGTCAAGCCGTACAGTTCGCCAATTTCTTCGAGGGTCAGGGATTTGTAGCCATTGAGGCCGTAGTAAGAAGACAAGACCTCTACCTCGCGGGGCGAAAGGATCGACAGTCCTTGTTGGACTTCTTCCTTGAGCGACTGTTCCATCAGATCCAGGTCGGGACTCATCGACTCTCCGCTGGAGACGACGTCGAGCATGGTGGAATCGCCATCTTCACCGCTGATGGGGGCATCGAAGGAGAGGTGACGACCGTTGCCCTTGAGCATATTATTGACCTCTTTGGGCGTCATCTCCAGCAGCTCGGCCAGCTCTTCGTTGGTCGGTTCGCGTTCAAATTCCTGTACGAAGGAAAGGAAAGCCTCGTTGACCTTATTGTAGGACCCCACCTTGTTGAGGGGAAGCCGTACGATACGCGAGTATTCGACGATGGCTTGGAGAATGGACTGGCGAATCCACCAGACGGCGTAGGAGATAAACTTAAACCCTTTGGTCTCGTCAAAGCGACGGGCGGCTTTCATCAGCCCCACGTTGCCCTCGTTGATCAGATCACTGAGCGACAGGCCTTGGTTCTGGTACTGCTTGGCCACGGAAACGACAAAGCGCAGGTTGCTTTTGGTCAATCTTTCCAATGCCGCTTCGTCGCCCTCCCGAATCCGGCGAGCCATTTCGGCCTCTTCTTCGGCGGTAAGCATCGAAATCTTGCCGATATCGTTGAGATACTTATCGAGGGCAAGACTCTCGCGAGCGGTAATTTTATTGGTAATTTTTAACTGACGCATGTTTCTTCAGGTTTAAGCTTTGAGGTAACCGGTATATATAAGTACGAAAATATCTAAAAAAAGTTGCTCTTTATAGTCAGAATACTTGACTTTTTGTTAAAAAACTCTTAAATGCGAGCCTTCTAAAGAAATACACCAAGATCCTCTAAAAAGTTTCCTTGAGCACAAAAAAAATGCCCACTTTGGCAAAAAAAGGCAAAGTGGACATTTGGACCCGAAAAATTAGCGCTTGATGGCCTTTTTTCTTCGGGAAAAATGATTTAGTGCGATTCCTTATCGGAAGGCGCCATATTTCTCTTGTCCCGGTTATCGCGATCGTTGCGATTTCCGCGGTTGTTGTCGCCGCGTGCCGGACGCTCGATCAGCGCTTTGGCCGACAGGCGGAACTTGCCCGAACGAGGGTCGATACCGATCAGTTTGACCTGGATCATATCGCCTTCCTTCAGTACGTCTTCCACCTTCTCGATCCGCTTGTGGGCGATCTCCGAAATGTGGAGCAAACCACTCTTGCCGTAGAAGTCGACAAAAGCACCGTAGGGCTGGATACTGGCTACCTTAGCGTCAAAAACGTCGCCCACCTCGGGGGTGTAGGTAATCTTCTTGATCCGCTCCAGGGCAGCGTCGATCGACGCCTTATCCGCACTGGCAATATTGACGATTCCCTTATCACCTTCCTCGCTGATGTTGATCGTCGTACTCGTCTCGGCCTGGATTTCCTGAATGATGCTACCGCCGGGTCCAATCACGGCACCGATGAAGCTCTTGTCGATCAGGATTTCCACGATCCGTGGTGCGTGTGGCTTGTAATCGTCACGAGCGTCGCCGATGGTCTTGGCCATCTCCTGAAGGATGTGCAAACGACCGGCCCGGGCCTGATCGAGGGCCTTTTCCAGTAGGTCGTAGGGCATGCCGTCGATCTTGATGTCCATCTGACAAGCGGTGATCCCCTTTTCGGTTCCCGTCACCTTAAAGTCCATGTCGCCCAGCGCATCTTCGTCGCCCAGGATATCGGTGAGGATGGAGAAACGCTCCCCGTCGGAGATCATGCCCATAGCAATCCCGGATACGGGAGACTTAATTTTGACTCCGGCATCCATCAAGGCCATCGAACCTGCACAGACCGTCGCCATCGACGAGGAACCGTTGGACTCTAGGATGTCCGATACGATCCGGATGGTATAAGGATTTTCCTCGGGCAGCACCTGGCGCAGCGAGCGGCCGGCCAGATTGGCGTGCCCCACTTCCCGCCGACCGGGTCCACGGAGGGGTTTGACCTCACCCACCGACAGGGCGGGGAAGTTGTAATGTAAGATAAAGTCGTCGTAATCTTTGTGCAGGGCCGTATCGATCATTACCTGATCCAATTTGGTCCCCAGGGTCAGGGAAGCCAAAGCCTGGGTTTCTCCCCGGTTGAAGATGGAAGAGCCGTGGGCGCTGGGCAGGTAGTCGACTTCCGTCCAGATGGGGCGTACCTCATCCAGCTTACGACCGTCCAAGCGGACTTCTTCTCCCATCACCATTTCGCGGATCACTTCCTTCTTGAGCTTTTCGTAGTACATACCCACAAAAGGCGCCACTTCCGCCTCGTATTCCTCTTCACCATGGGCTTCGAGCAGGCTTTCTTGCAGTTCGGTCTTGAGCGCCTTGAACTGTTTTTTGCGCTCGTGCTTGTTGAGCGCGCTCTTGGCCACCTGATAGATTTTGTCCTTCATCATTTCCGCCACTTTGGCCTTCACCGCATCGTTTTCGGCGGGGGCTTCCACCTCGCGCTTGACGAGGGCTTTGTCACCCACCAATTCGGCCAGGGCCATTTGCGCCGCACACTGTACCTTGATGGCCTCGTGCGCCACGCGGATGGCTTCGATCATGTCTTTTTCCGAGCACTCTTTGGCTTCTCCCTCCACCATGGTCACGTTTTCGCCCGTAGCACCGACCATCAGTTGCAGATCCGCATTTTCCAATTGGGTGCGGTTGGGGTTGACGTGAAATTCTCCGTCGATCCGGGCAACGCGGACTTCAGAGATGGGGCCGCTCCAGGGGATGTCCGATACAGCCAGGGCCGAAGAAGCAGCCAGGGCCGCCATACAGTCGGGCATGGCATCGGCATCGGAGGAGATGAGGTTGAGGATCACTTGGGTTTCGTTCATGTAGCCATCGGGAAACAAGGGCCGGATGGCACGGTCGACCAAGCGAGAGATCAAAATTTCGTAGTCCGACAAGCGGGTTTCGCGACGGAAAAAGTTGCCGGGGATCCGGCCCGCGGCGGCAAATTTTTCCTGGTAATCCACGGAGAGTGGGAAAAAGGACTGCCCCTCTCTGGCTTCGTGAGCGGAAACGACGGAGGCGAAGATCATAGTTTTGCCCATGCGTACCACCACCGAACCATCGGCCTGGGTGGCCAACTTACCGGTTTCGATAACCACTTCGCGGCCATCGGGCAAGTTGAAGGAGGTACTTATAGGAATTTGATTCCCCATAATGATAAATTGATTTAATTGATGAGTGATGTAGGCTGGTGCCCAGCGGGAGAGATGATCAAGGTGGCGCTTCCCCGATGGGCCTCGGCCGCTCGGATGGATGATCCAGATAGGTGATCTCTTCTGCTATAGATATTAGTATTTCGTGTGATACGTCTAAACGGAAAAAAGTGTTTCGCACACTGGGGAAACACTTTTTTCGCTGGTCCGCAGACTTATTTACGAATGCCGAGCTTCTCGATAATGGCCCGGTAGCGGTTGATGTCTTTGCTCATCAAATAGGTCAACAGTCGCTTTCGCTTACCGACTAGCGTCAGGAGCGTTCGGCGGCAGGAGTGATCCTTTTGGTTGTCTTGCAAATGAGCGGAGAGGCTTTTGATGCGGTAGGTAAACAACGCAACCTGCCCCTCGGGCGAACCGGAATTGGTGGCTGCTCCACCGTATTCCTTAAAAATTTCTTCTTTCTTTTCCTTCGTTAAATAAACTGGCATTAAATAATGGATTTTTCTAATGATTACCATTAGTGATTACGAAAATCAGTTATAGCGAGTGCAAAGGTAACTATTTTCTGCTTATTGCGAAAGATTTAATGGAATTCAAGTTGCAATTGCGACCACTGACAATCAGAGAGAAGCCGTAGGGTGCACGGGGCTTTGCGGGCTTTGCTCCGCGCGGATGGGTGGAGCGGGGAGCTCCGCGGGCGGAGCGAGGGTTTCCAACTTGGACTTGGGTTAGTTAAGACTGAAAATGCTGCCCTCTTCTACTTCGGAGTGTACCTCGATGCGCCCACCGTAGGCTTGGACGTTTTTTAGGCAAATGGCCAGTCCGATCCCCGTCCCCTGAAAGTTGGCTTGGTTGTGCAGGCGCTCAAACATTTTAAAGATACGCTCCTGAAATTCCGGGGGAATGCCGATGCCATTGTCCTCGACGACGAATTGGTGTTCCCGCTCCGTCGCGGTGTAGTGGACGCGGACGCGGGGGGTGGCGCTGCGGTTGTACTTAAGACCGTTTTCGACCAGGTTTTGAAAAATTTGGTAGATGCGGACCGCATCGGCCTTTACCACGGGCAAAGAATCAAACTCAATGGAGACGTTCGTGTAGGTGGGATCGTGCAGCAATTGCTCACAAACCCGCCGCATTTGGTCGTTGAGGTCGACCGCTTCTTCCCGAAGCACGGGATTGGAGGTCTGCGAATATTCGAGGATATCTTCGATCAGTTGCTCCATCTGTAGGGCGCTGTTTTCCGCAATGGTGAGGTATTCGAGGGGCTCAGGATCCAAATCATGCCCGTGGCGACGGATAAAGAGCCGTACGAAGCTGATGACGTTGCGCAGCGGGCTTTTGAGATCGTGGGAAGCGACGAAGGCGAAGCGCTCCAGGTCGCGGTTGGAGCGCTTGAGCTGCCCGTTGGTGCGCAAAAGCTTGGCATTGACCCGACGGTAGATTCCCTTAAAAGACTGAAAAACCACCATCAGCAGGGCGAGCAGGGCCAAGTAGTTGAAGAGGGCCAGGTAGGGTCGGTAAACCTCCCGCAGGTAGTTGGTAAAGGTATAACCCAGCAACTCCACCACGGGGATACCGATCGCCGAAACCAGGGTCAGCAGGAGCCACACGCGGGCGGACCGCCAACTGAGGTAGTAGACGGCGATGGGTGGAATGCTGAGTAGCCACAGGTAGCAGGGGGAGGTACTGCCCCCGGAGGTACAGATCAGGGCAGTAAAGACCACCCAGCTTTGGGCGCTGAAGAAGTTGCCGGAGAGGGTATGATTTTGGGTGTAGTACATCAGGCCTAGAAAAATCAGGGCATTGATGACCGTGTAGATGAGGATGTAGGTTCCAGGGTGATAGTCCATCCACCAGAAGATGGGTGCAAAGAAGGTGGCGCTGATGGCAAGGACCAGATCGATGATGACGATCAGGCGGAAGCTGCGGTAAACGGAAGGTTCAGCCTGAATGGACGGCGGAATGAGTGTGTTTATTGACATTTCGGGTTGCTAGGGTATCCAATACGGGGTAAACCAATAATGGCAACTCCAAAAATTGTTCCTAAAACTCAACGGCGTTTGGCCGCCTCCCAGAGTTGATCCATCTCGGCCAGACTCATCTCCTGCAAGTCCTTGGGGGCGTTGGCTTCGATGTATTCAAAGCGGCTTTTAAATTTTTTGTTGACGCGTTCGAGGGCCGTTTCCGGGTCGATTTTGTTGAAGCGGGCGAAGTTGATGAGGGAGAAAAGCAGATCGCCAAATTCCTCCTCCCGCCGTTCGGCCGACTCCTCCTGGTCGAGGGTTTCCTTGAATTCCGCCAGCTCCTCCTCTACCTTCTCCCAAACCTGCTCGGTATTTTCCCATTCGAAGCCAACTTGCTTGGTTTTATCCTGCATTCGGTAGGCCTTTACCATGGCAGGTAGCGAGCGGGGCACCCCGGAGAGGACCGATTTTTTCCCCTCCCGCAATTTGATCTTTTCCCAGTTTTGCTTCACCTCTTCCTCATCCGCCACGTCCAAATCCCCGTAAATATGGGGATGTCGGGCCACGAGCTTATCGCAAATGGCGTGGAGGGCATCCGCCACGTCAAAGGCCCGTTTTTCCTCCGCAATTTTGGCGTAAAACACCATGTGCAGCATCAAATCCCCAATTTCCTCCTTGACGCCGTCCAAATCCTCGTCGAGAATGGCATCGGCCAATTCGTAGGTCTCCTCGATGGTGAGGTTGCGCAAACTTTGTAGGGTTTGCTTGCGATCCCAAGGACACTGCTCCCGCAATTCGTCCATAATGGTCAGCAGGCGGCCAAAAGCGTCGAGCTTGTTTTGCATCGGATTGTCTTTTTACAAGGTAAAAACTCTTATTTTTGTAAAAGTAAGTACAATGGCTCGAATATGGTACCCTTGTACGTGCAAATGAAACGGACGCCCTAAACTTTAGGTAGTTCCGCTTGTTAATACCTTAAATCAATCCGTATGGAATTTCTCGCAATCTTCGCCATCATATTTGCCGTCTTTGGACTTTCCTTTATCCTAATCAATATTCGGCACATCCTCACGGGAAACGAATTTCGGGGGACCTGCGCGACCAACAACCCCATGCTCAAAAGCCAGGTGGGCGATTGTACGGTCTGTGGTAAAAAGGCGGATGAGGCCTGCAAAATGCCGACGGTCCAAAAAACCTAAATTTGCTGAATGCGCTTGTGGATCGAACGTTGGATGGGTTTCCACGCCCTTTGCCTGGTGGTAGCGACACTGCTGCTTTACCATTTCCAACTCCTCCCCTATCTCGGCCTGCCCGCTGCTTTGAGTTTCCTGCTTTTTTTTGCCCGGTACGCCTACCAGCAAGGCAACTTTGCTTTTGCCCTTCAGCCCGCTAATTTGGTCACTCAGGGGCGGCTTTGCCTCCTGTTTCTCCTCCTTTGGTACTACCCCGCCCTCTCAGCACTCCCCCTCGGCTTACTCGCGCTGGTGGTCCTGATCCTCGACGGCCTCGATGGTTACCTCGCTCGCCGCTTCCAAACCAGTTCCGTTTTCGGCGAATACCTCGACATGGAAACCGACGCCTTCTATGTCCTGGGAATGAGCATGCTCCTGTACGAGTTGAACTACTTTGGCGGCTGGATTCTGGGTATTGGCCTGCTGCGTTACGCCTACTTTTTAGTACTGCGTAAGGTCAAAGCACCCCAGCAAAAGGAATCCCGCCTGTTTTTGGCCCGCTTGATCGCCGTCATCCTCATGGCCACTATGGCCGCCTGTTTTATCCTTCCCCCTTGGATTCACCAACCCGCTATGATCATCGCCAGCGGACTGGTCCTCTACTCCTTTGGCAACAGCTTCTGGCTCAGCTGGAAACCCCGGTTTCAGGTCGCGGAGCCGCAAAGTAGTCCCAATGCCTAACCACCAAGCCCAAGCGCGCACTGTGTACCGCCTCCGTACGTTCTCGCCACCACTGCTCTGAGGGCACCGCTCCATCGTCCCCCACTTCTAACTCAGCAATTGCGGTCCGCATAAATCCAAGTAAGTAATGGAGCATGGTGAAATCCGTAGGGCCAATTTGCCAAGCACTCTCCCCCTCCACAAAATCAAAGGTCCCTTCCAGTAGCCAATCGCGTAAGTGTCGACTACAATGCGGTCCCATTGCCGCTCCGGTCGCTTGTGGCCGTTGCATGTGGGCCTCGTAATACTGGACCATCCGTTCATCCGTCGGAGTGGAGGGGTCAAAAATCATACTCCGATAGCTGAGCGTAAACAAAAAGGCGAGCTTGGCCCGACCCAGCTTATCGAGCAGGGTCAGCAGTTGATCCGCGCGAAACAGATCAAAAAAGGCGCTGGCCAGGACGAGGTCGAGGCGGGACAGGTCGACCAACGTTTCGAGTTGCTCGAAGGAGCCGCTGAGGGTTTGCACGCGGACCTCGTGGGGCCCGAGGTGGAGGAGCAATTGGTCTCCGCGACGCTGGTGGGGATAATTTTTTTCTTGGGCATAGGTGGCGATGCGGTGGAGGCTGGCGGCCAGCAAGCGGGGATCGTGATCGAGCAGGTACCAGTGCTGGGGGCGGTCCAGTTGTTCGAAAAAGTGGAGGAAGTTGGCCCCCGTACCGGAGCCAATATCGAGCAGGTGGAGGGAGGAGTGGGCGGCCAGATGCTGGAGGGCGGCCCGCTCTACTTGGCGGTTGCGGGCAGCTTCGTCGAAGGAGAAGCGGTGATTGAGCCAGTGGGTATCGAATTCGGAGTGAGACATGGGGAAGGTACAATTGTGAGGATGAGGCTTTGGGAATAGAAGCCATCTCAAAAATATACTTCGGGCTGCGGCAGGTTCATTTGCGCTCCTA
>CALCCH010000740.1 GCA_937899855.1 uncultured Saprospirales bacterium
AAGGCACCACCATCGGTACCAGTACCGAAGCCGATGGGACCTTCAAAATCAGCAACATCCCCGCTGGCAAATACCAGCTGGTGGTGAGCTCGATTGGCTACGATACCTACACCCAAGGCATCAGCCTCAACGCCGGAGACGCCACCACCCTCCAGCTCGAACTCGCCGCCGCGAGCGTCGAGCTGAGCGAAATCTACATCGTCGGGGCCGCGCTGGATCCCGCCAATCGGACCATCACGGTCAACGAAATCGATCAAGCCGCCATCCAAACCCTCAATGTCGATCTGCCCATCCGCATCATCGAACAAATTCCGGGGGTCGACCTCTCGGCTTACAGCCAGGGCGGGGTGGCCGATCAGTTTTCGATCCGGGGCTTTGGTGGCGCGGGTCACGAAGGTCAGGCCGGGGTACAAATCGACGGGGTGTCGCTCAACGAGGCCGAAGGGCACTCGGATGGCTACGCCGATCTCAACGTCCTGATTCCCCTCAACCTCCAGAGCGTCAAAGTGTACAAGGGCCCTTCCTCGGCGCTGTACGGCCGCTTCGCCGAAGGGGGTACCCTCGCGCTGGAAACCCGCAAGGGCAGCAACTACCAGGATTTTAGCCTCAGCGGCGGGTCCTTCAACACCCTCAATGCCCAGTTTGCCCTCGGGAGGGAAACGCAGCTCAAGAAGACGGGGCGCGAGCTGCACACCAACCTGGCTTTCCAACTGTTCCAATCCGATGGCTACGCGGTCAACTCGGACCAGCTGCGGGGCAACGTCAGCGGCCGGATCGGCTACGAGATTTCGGATAAGACCGACATCGCCCTTTCCCTCCGTGGCCACTCCAGCGAGTGGGACGCGGCGGGCTACATCTCCGCGGAGCAGGTGGAGGATGAAGAACTCCGCACCGAGCAGGACGCCAATGCCGAAAACGATGGTGGCGCCAAGGAATTTTATTCCCAACGCATCGACCTCAACCACAACTTTAGCGATAGCCTCCGCATGCTCGTCTTTGGCTACGCCGTCCAGCAAGACTTTACGCGCTTTGCCAAGTTTGGCTTTACACCGGGCGGCCAAACGGAGCGCTTCAACACGCGCAACGTCTACGCAGCCGGAGCCAACCTCAACGGGCGCAGTGCCCTCGCGGGCATTGGGGTCAACTGGATTTTTGGGGCGGAATACTACAGCGAAAGTACCGATCGGATGCGCTGGCAGTCGAACAATCGCATCCGCGGGGACCTGTTCCTCGACCGGCAATTTGACGTGCAGACCGCTTCCGTCTTTGGTCAGGGGGAATTTAATGTGAGCAAGTTCTTCCGGCTGTCGGTGGGCCTGCGCTACGATCAGTACTTTGGGTCCTTTACGAATAGTGATCCCGACATCACCGAATTTACCCTCGACATGAGTACGCTGTCCAACCTGAGCCCCAAGATTGGCATCCGGTCGACCATCGCCGAAGGACTCGATCTGAGGGCGAGCGTCTCCCAGGGCTTTACCCTACCCAATAGCACCCTCAAGTACGAGCCCGATAGCGATCTCGATCCCTCCATCCTCTGGCAGTACGAACTGGGCGCCCGCTATACCGGTACCAGTTGGTTGCTGATCGACGTGGGCGGATGGATCCTCAATACCACCAACGAGATCTTCGAGAACCCGCCCGGATCCGCTGACTTTGTCAACATCGGCGGCACCTCCCGCCTGGGCGTCGAAGCGGAAGTCGTCATCACTCCGGTAACGGGGCTACGGGTCAGAGGTACCTTCGCCTACACGGATACCGAAATCCAGGACAACCCGGACCCGAGTTTGGAGGGCAACGCGCTCACCAACATCCCCGAGACGATCGCCACCCTGGACGTTTCCTACGCCTTTCCCAACGGCTTGGGCGCCCGCGTTCTTTTTAGAGATGTCGGATCGTACTTTTCGAATGCGGAAAATACGGCGGGCTACGAGGGCTACAACGTGACCAACCTTTTCGTCTTCTACAACTTCAACCAACGCTCGTCGAATCAGGGTCGCGTCTTCGTGGAGGTCCGCAACGTATTCG
>CALCCH010000741.1 GCA_937899855.1 uncultured Saprospirales bacterium
TCCGCAGATCGTCCGCAGCGTAGTGCAGAGCGATTCGGGCCAGGGCGCGGGCGGTGTCGGCATCTAGATCGCCCAAACGGATATTGAGTAGGGCGGCGTAAAAACCAGGCTGTTTTTGTTCGAAGACATTTGCCGCTAGCCAACGGTCGTACTGTTGGGGGTCGATGGGGGGAACGAGGGGAGTGTCGCGTAGTGGGGGAACGGTGGGCGATTCCCACTGCGTATGGTCGATGGGTACGCTTTGCCGCTCCAGAGACTGGCGTTCGGTCTCTACCAATTCCAGGAAGGCTTCGAGTCCCAATTTTTTAAGCAAAAATTTCATCCGAGCCTTAAAGCGTTTTTCCCGTTCGCCATAGCGGTCAAAAACGCGAATAGCAGCTTCCATAAACGGGATGATCCGATCGGTGGGAATAAACTCGTAAGCCGTCTGAGCCACCAGGGCCTGGGCGCCCAAGCCACCGCCCACGACGAGCTTAAAACCCCGCACTTCCCGATCCGCCACCCGCTGGATGCGGGGGATAAAACCAAAGTCGTGAAAGTAGGTAAACGCCGAATCCCGATCGCTGGAGGAAAAGGCGGGCTTGATTTTGCGCCCCATTTCCTGGCAGATGGGGTTGCGCAAAAAGTAGGCGTAAACCGCCTGGACGTAGGGCGAGACGTCGAACAGTTCGTCGGGATCGATGCCGGCATTGGCCGAGGCGGTGAGGTTGCGGACGGTGTTGCCGCAGGCTTCGCGGGCGGTCACGCCCACCTCGTTGAGCTCGGTCCAGATGGCGGGGGCGTCATCGAGCTTGACGTGGTGCATTTGGATGTTTTGCCGGGTGGTGAGGTGGAGGTTGCCATTGGTGTATTTTTCCGCCACGTCCGCCAAGCGAATCAACTGAGCGGCGCGGAGGCGACCAAAGGGAATTTTGGTGCGGAACATGTGCACGCCCACTTGGCGCTGGCCGTAGACCCCGCGGGTGAGTCGGTAGTGCTTGAAACGATCCTCGTCGAGCTCGCCGCGGTGGAAGCGCTGAATCTTCTGCGTCAATTCGACGATGTCCCGAACGGCGGGATCGTGGTAGTGTTGAGGCTTGGACTGCTGAGTCATGATGGTGGTGGTTTTTGCACATAAAAAAAGCCGTTCCAGAACAGCATTCTGGAACGGCTTTTTGATGGATGAAAAGATTACGAATCAAGGAGCCCAAGGACCAGAACGCATACCGGCGAAACAGCAGCAGCAGCAACACATCGTGCAGCAACAGTTGGAGGTGGTATGGAAATTCTGGTTGGTCATTTGACGTTAATTATTTCGCTTTGACAATATTGTTGACATTATTCAAGAGATGCAAATGGGCAGCGTCACTTTTTACAAAATTTTATATTCATCATTTGTAAATCACTAAATAACAACATTTTAAAACAAATAAACGTACGAATATTCAAACCAACTTTCCTATTTTCATACGGCGTTTTTTGGTACGATTAATGTGATTTAGAGGTAGATTACGCTTATGAAAAATCTAAATCTGTTAGCCTTCGCGGGGCTTCTCCCCCTTCTCCTCTGCCTGCTTCGGTGTGCGTCGGAAGCCCCGCCAGCCCCCAGCCCACCGAGCCCGGTTCAGAGCACCCTGGTGGGCATCAAATCCCAAGCTACGGAGGCCGAAGCCTACGCCTTTTTTTCCTTCCTCCAAGCCCTCCAGCAAGAACGCGATCCAGCAGCCGATCGCCAACTGCACCGGGCCGCCACCCAGTTTTTTCCCGACTCCACCCGCCACCCCGATTTCGACCTCTACGGATTGGAAATCAGCTTCTGCGATTCGATCCGCTTGCTTTACTACGAATATTCCCGCCCAACCCCACCCGAGCACCACCCCTACCTCGGCGTATTTACCAAGGCAGGCCGCCCCCTGTCGATCCTCTCCCTCCAGGAAGCAGCCTGGGGTGGCTACGCGGCCGTCAACCTGATCGACGGCCAAACGATCGAGGTGGAGTCCTACGAGGTCTATGATGCCGAGGGCTACTACCAGGACCAGCTGCACTACGACTACTACCGGATCGACTCGCTGGGTCAGCTCTACCCCCTCACGCGCCCCCAGCGGAGCAGCGAAGGGCGCCGCTACGTCGAAGCGTCCTGGCGCTTGCTTTCCCGTGCCGAGTTGGCGGCCTACCGCCCGGAGGCCCTGACCCACATGCAACAGGAACTGCTGGCGGAGTACGGCCAAATCTTTACCCAGCGCAAGTGGCAGCGGTATTTTGAACGGCAGGATTGGTACCACCCACGGACGCGGGAGGCCGAGGCGCAGTTGAGCGGTCTGGAAACGGTCAATCTGGCCACGATTAGGGCGCTGCTCAAAGCGTATTAAAAGCCACATTTGCCCGATAACGGACTTCGCCAGTTGGATAAACGCACAAAGCAAACAACACACGCCCAAGTAGTCCTCATCTTTTTTATCTTCATTGTAATGTTTCTGTTCGGACCTTCCCTGTCCCCAACTGCGTACTGAGCATACCAACGCAGGGGATACAATTTGTAATTGTAAACCTGAAATAATATTTATTTCAAAAAAAGGGATCCATATGAAATATGCTCTGATGATCATTGCTACCGTTTGCTTATTTGTTGCTTGCCAAAGAGATAAACCAGCTCCGGCAACCCGCTTAAACGTAGCGGACTACCAACAAGACTTGCAGTACTTAAAAGACACGCTGCCGGTCAAGCACCCCAATTTGTTTTTCCACCAAAGCAAAGCAGATTTTCATAAAAACTTAGACTTTATCGCTTCCACCAGTAACCTCTCTTCCAAAACCGAAGCTCAGGTTTTGATGCAGTTGCGAGAAGCCACCGCTGAATTGGGCGATCCGCATACCAATTTTGGCTTTTACGATCTACTGGATGAGGAGGGTTACTATCCCATCGAAATCTTTTGGTTTGAGGATGGCATCTGGATTACCGGCGCCAGTCGGGAGTACCAGCGTGCCATCGGGAAGCAACTGGTTGCGATTAATGATGTCCCTATTGAAGAGGTCATTGAAAAAGTGTCGAAGGTGGTGCCCAAAAACGCGCCGTATTTCAACCACAAGAGGATGCACTATTTTTTACCCATGTACCAAATTTTGCACTATTACGAAGTGACGCCCGAACCCTTGGCCAATTTCCAACTCAGAAGTAGGGATGGGAGTACGGAGACCCTGGCCATCCAGCCCAGCAAGGGGGAGTACAACGTCGATGTGTTTGAACACCTGGAGCGGGCGCCATATTATTGGTTCAGCGTCCAAGGGGATAGCGCGGCCTTGTTTAAATACCGTTTCTTTGCCGAGGACGGCATCCTATTCATTCAATACAACAGCTGCTGGAGTCGAGAATTGGAAGAGCGCTTTGGCGACCAGGAAGAGGCTAAAAACCTGCCCTCCTTCGACGCCTTTAAAAGTGAAATCTTTGCGCTCCTAGAAAAGGAGGAGGTCAATAAGGTCCTGTTTGATATGCGACTCAACGGTGGGGGCAGTTCTCCACAGGGGACCAAATTTGTGGAGGAACTGAGCGAGGTGGCCGCCATCAATCAAAAGGGAAAACTGTTTGTCGCCATCAGCCAACACACCTTTTCTTCGGCCGTTATCAACGCCATGAACTTCCGCCAACTTACCAATGCGATCTTGGTGGGCAAACCCACGGGAGGGAGTCCCAACCACTATGGAGAAGTTCGGGCATTGATACTGCCCAAAACCAAGATGGAAATTTACCACTCCACCAATTATTTTAAATACATTGATGAGGACTTGCTTGCGGTGCTACCGGATGTCACTGTTCCCACAACATTCAGTGATATTGCGAGTGGCGTGGACCCCATTTATGAATGGGTCAAAGATTATTAACGGGGGTCGAGGGGGCAGTGCTTAGGCACTGCCCCCCTCGCCTCAGCAAACCAAGTACCGCATGAAAAAAGTGTTCAAAGTTGTCAAGTGGTTGTTCCTCATCTTTGTCGTTCTCTTCGCAGTAGCCATTGGGTACTTGCGCTTTGGCCGGGTCCTCGATGGTCAAATTTACCGGGCGGACTACCGGGAAGAGGCCTTGGCTACGGAATTTGAGCACGAAGAAATGTACTTGTCTTTGAGTGACCAGACGAGCATTCACGCGGCCCTCTTTAGGCCCGCCGATTCGGTAGCGGTAAAGGCCACCATCATGCACCACGCGGGAAACGGAATGAGCATCAACGACAGTCAAAAAAGGTTTTACGCCCCCCTCATCCAAGCGGGATACCAAATCTTCACCTACGAACGACGCGGCTACGGCCAGTCGACGGGAAAGGCGGACAACAGTCAGACCCTTCGCAGGGATGCCGACGAAATCTTTGATCAGGTGGTCCGTTTTGAGGCGGTGAAAAATACGCCGATTATCATCTGGGGGACTTCCATCGGAGGGATTTTTGCTACCGCCAACGCCTCTTCCAAAAATGAGCAAATCGCAGGCTTAATTATCGAAAGCGCGTTCAGTTCTTTCCCGGCCGTAGCGCAGTTTTACGCCAGTGAAATCAATCTCGAAAAATTCAAATTTATCATTCCCCTAATTCTCAATAACGACTTTCCTACAAATCGGGAGATCAAAAAAATTGACAAACCCGTAGTCATCATCCACAGCGTGGAGGATACAAAAATACCCTTTGAATTTTCGGAAGACATCTACGCCAACGCCAACCCGGAAAGTACCGAGTTTTGGAAAATTGAGGGCAAGCACGTCCGGGGAATCCTCAACTACGAAGCGGAATACGTCGACAAATTCGATGGCTTGCTGCGGAAGTAGGTGGTGCCCAATGCGGCCGTCTACGGGCGGGAATTTATCGGCAAAAGTGACGGGAAAGGCTTACCTTTACGACTCGAAAAATAAAGTTATTGAAAATGAAAGCCGTTACCGTCTCGGACAACTTCAAGAAGCAGACGACCCGCGCCATCCTGGCCGTCGTCTTTTTCCTCCTCACTTACCTCCTACTCCTCGGACTTGCCCTGCTGCTCACGGTGTGCTGCGTGTACTGGGGCGGCAGCCTCATTCTACAGCACTTTAGCGTTGGCGCCCTCATTGTGGGCCTGCCCCTGATCTCCTTTGGTGGGATGATCCTGTTGTTTTTACTGAAGTTTTTGTTTAAAACCACCAAGGTGGATCGTTCCCATTTGCTGGAGCTTCGCCGCTCGGATGCGCCCCAACTGTTCCAGTTGGTTGAGACGCTGGCCCGGGAAGTGGACACGCCCTTTCCCAAGCGGATTTACCTGTCGACCGCCGTCAACGCTTCCGTCTTTTACGACTCTAGCTTTTGGAGCATGTTTGTATCGACACCCAAGAATCTGGAAATTGGACTGGGTTTGGTCAACAGCCTTTCGGCGGCGGAGTTTAAAGCGGTCCTCGCCCACGAGTTTGGGCATTTTTCCCAAAAAAGCATGCGGGTAGGCAGCTACGTTTACCACGTAAATCTGGTCATCTTCAATTTACTCCACGACGATGAATGGTACGAAAACGTGCTTCGCAATTGGGCCGAGGTGGGAGGATTTTTCGCCTTTGCGGTGCTGGGAGCGGTGAGGATCATCCAGGGCTTCCAATGGATCCTGGCCAAAGTATACGCCGTGGTCAATTTGAGTTACCTCCGTCTTTCTCGCGAGATGGAATTCCACGCCGACGCCGTAGCGGCCAGCGTGACGGGGCGGGGCCCCTTGCAGACGGCTTTGCTCCGGCTGGGGCTGGCCGAATCGGCTTACCAACACGTCCTCCATTTTTACGAAGGTCAGATCGCCAAGGCCACTACGAGCGCCAATATTTTTCCCGAACAGCGCTTTGTGATGCACTACCTGGCCCAGCAGGAAGACTTGCGTCTGGTCGACGACTTACCCCAGGTGAGGCTGCGGGACCTCAACCGCTACAACAAGTCCAAGCTAGTCATTAAAGATCAATGGGCCTCTCACCCCAGTACGCCGGATCGGATCGAGGCGCTCGAAAAACTCGGCCTTCCGGACCGGGAGCACCCGCCCCTTGCCGCCAACAGCCTTTTTGCAGACCTGGAGCATTTACAACAGCGACTGACGCGGCAGCTCTTCGCTACGGTCCAGTACGCGGACCAACCCCGCGTCAACAGCCAGGAGGTATTCGCCCGGGACTTTGTCGTCCATTACCAACTCAATTCTTTTGATCCGCTTTACGAGGGCTACTACGACCAGCGCAACCCCCAGGGCTTCGACTTGGAGGAGGAAACGGACCAAGCTGCGGGACGGTCCTTTGCAAGCCTGTACGCCCCCGAGCAAGTCGACCGGGTTTACCAGTGCAGCGCCCTGAAAAACGACCTCGAAGTCATGGAGGCCATCCAAAAGCGACAAATTCCCATCAAGACTTTTGATTACGACGGCCGTAAGTATACGCGGTTCGAGGCGGCGGCCCTGTGGCGGAAACTGCGGACCACCTACGATGCTTTGCAAAAGGACCTGAACGAAAACGATCGACTGGTTTTTCACCATTTCTACACCCTGGCCAAGGCCCAGGGCCGGACGGAGGAATTGCTCGGGCAATACCGTACGTTTTTCGCCAGCGACCAGGAATTTGCCAGAGCGGAGCAACTGGCCCCCCAACTGCAGGAGCGCTTGCAATTTATCCAGGAGGAAACGCCCTTCGGAGTCATCGAGAGCAACTTTGCGGGGCTGCGCCCACTCGAAGAGCGCTTCAAACAGGGCTTGGAACGGGCCCTGGCCGACAACCGAGCCCTGGGCGATGAGTACGTCACGGGGGAGGACCGAGAACAACTGGCAGCCTACCTCCATCAAAACTGGTGCTACTTTAGCGGTCGGGTTTATAAGGACGACAACCTGGCGCGTCTTTTCTTGGCCTTGCGCTATTTTCCCGAACTGCTGAACCGGAACTACTTCCTTCGCAAACGGCAACTGCTACAGCTACAAATCGACTTGGAACGAGCGACGGGCGGTGGTCATCAGAAATGTTAAAATTTGAAAAGTCTCACTTTTTTGAAAAAATTTTTCCCTTATTTTTTGGGCCTTCCAGCGCCTCCCATGATCTATTTCTAGATGCGTTTTATGGAATTTAGGGGGTAAAAGCGTCCATGTATCAGAATTTCTCATTCTAGACGGAGGAAATTCTTTGGTATTTTAAACCGACCGGAGTAAGGAATTCCGGGTCTGGGTAGCAAAGCTGTGCCTGGGCACAGTAGCTGCAAAGGGGTGTGCCGTCCTAAAAAAAGTTGACTCTTGTTATTAAATAATATT
>CALCCH010000742.1 GCA_937899855.1 uncultured Saprospirales bacterium
TCGATAAAGCCACAGGTATTGACGATGACGATATTGGCATCCGCCCGATCGTTTTCGTGCACCACCTCGTAGTCATTGCCCTGGAGTTGGGTAATGATATTTTCGGAGTCGACGATGTTTTTCGAACAACCCAGGGTAACGACGTTGACTTTGTCTTTGCGTAGCGTCTTGGTCTTCAAATCGGACGTTTTTGCGACCGGCCGAGTGGGGTGGGCTCCGTTCCGGTGGATAAAAAGTGGAACAAAGATACGCCATTGAGAAGGATTAGACCGTCGGATGGCGAAAAAAATGGCGGGCCCAACGGCAAAAAAAGCCTTACCTTTGCGGACCAGCAATAAAATACGCTCTAGTTTATGGTGCCCAGGTGGATATTAAAAGCGGTCGTGCAGAAAACCATTTCTTACTTGCCCTTCCGGCACAGGATCAATTACTTTTTCCAAAAACACGTCACCAAGGGCGTTTTCCTGACCGACGCCTACTTCACCGATCGCCTCCAACACGCCCGCAATCACTTGCGCTTTTACCGTCGTTTTTCCCCAAAAAGAGCACTCGAAACGAGCCTCGAACTCGGTACCGGCTGGTAGCCCGTAGTGCCCATCAGCCTGTTCCTATCCGGCGCGGCGACCATCTACACCGTCGACATTTCCTCCCTCAGTAACAAGGAGAACTTGCTACTGACCGTCCAGAAATTTGTCGATTATTACCGGGCGGGCAAACTGGCCGAGTATTTCGAGGTCAAACCGGGACGAATGGCCGTCCTCCGCGACCTCCTCACCCGCCAGAGCGAACTCAATTTCGACGACCTCACCCGCCGCCTACACCTGAAATACCTCGTCCAGGACGCCCGCCACCTCTCGATCGACTCCTCCGGGATCGACCTGGTACACTCCAACAACACCTTCGAACACGTCTACCCCGATATCCTCGAAGCCCTCCTGATCGAATTTCGCCGCATCAGCCGCCCCGGTGGCATCCTGTCTCACTTCGTGGACATGTCCGACCATTTCGCCCACTTCGACCGCAGCATCAACATTTACCACTACCTGCGCTTCTCCGATCAACAGTGGGCCTGGATCGACAACGACATCCAGCCCCAAAACCGCTGGCGCATCAGCGATTACAAAGCCCTGTACCAAAAGCTGGGCATCGAAATCGCCCATATCGAGACGCGTAAAGGCAACGTCCACCAATTGCAGGAAGTCCCCCTCCACCACAAGTACCGCACCTACCCCATGAGCGACCTAGCCACCAGCCACTGTCACATCGTCTCCAAAACGGACGATACTTAAGTCCCCACTTAGGCCCCCTCATAATTTCTCTTAGCGCCTTGCGTTATAATTCAGTAAATTAGCCACATGAAAGCAATCGCCCTCTTTTTTGGTGCCCTCTTCCTCGCGCAAATGGGCACGGCGCAATACGGTATCAACGCTGGTGCCCACTTCCTCCACGCCACCGAATGGGAAAACGCCATCGAAGGCCGGAGTGCCGGCGCCGAATCCTACGCCACTAACTTTTACCTGGGCGTCGATTACTGGTTTCGCCTCAAAAACCGCCGCATAGAGTTTTTTCCCGAATTGGGCTACGCCCGTACCAAGGCCGATAACCGCTACGATTTCGAAGGCAACGAATGGCGAGAGGAAAACATCCTCCAAAGCGCCAGCTTTTTCTTCAACACCCACTTTTACCTGCTCGACTTTGCCACCGATTGCAATTGCCCCACTTTTTCCAAGGACGGCGACGTGATCAAGAAAGGCTTCTTCGTCCGGCTGGCGCCGGGCGTTCAATGGTTGGATTACGAAACCAAACTGCTTCAAGAGGATACGGGCGACGATATGGTGGGCAACTTTTTTGTCGATGACCAGTTTGTATTTAGCCTCCGGGGGGGGATTGGCATCGACATCGGTTTGAGTGATTTTCTCACCCTCACCCCCATCGTCCAGGCCAATTACACCTTCGATGCGGCCTGGCCCAATCTTCAGGAGGGCCCCGAGCAATTTTCGCCCGACTACGACCCCACGATCACCAGCGCCCTCTCCGACTCCCCGCTACAGTGGATGGCGGGTCTCCGGATCGGCCTGCGTTTTGACGAACTCAACAAGTACGGCTACCGCTAGCCGCACGCTGGCTAAGACCGTGCTCAGAGCTTCATTCGACGGAAAAATTCCCATACCACCAGCCCCACGCAAACCGAGATATTGAGCGAGTGCTTGGTGCCGTACTGGGGAATCTCCAACGCTCCATCCACCGTGGCCATCACCTCATCGGCCACGCCCTTCACTTCATTGCCAAATACCAGCGCGTAACGTCCCGTGGGGGCTACGGGATAGTCCTGTAGGGGCTGACTGCCCTCGGCCTGTTCGATCGCCAGGATGGTGTAACCCCGCTTCCGCCAGGTGTTGATGGCAGCCGTGGTATCGGTGTAGTGCTGCCAGGCTACGCTGTCGGTAGCCCCAATGGCCGTCTTGAGAATTTCGCGGTGGGGCGGCTGGGCGGTGATTCCACAAAGACAGAGCTGTTCTAGGAGAAAGGCATCGGCGGTACGGAAGGCGGAGCCTACGTTGAGTCCGCTGCGGATGTTGTCCAGGATGAGCACGACGGGGGTTTTGGCTTCCCGACGGAAGTCCTCCACGCTGAGGCGCTGGAGTTCGCGCGTACTGAGTTTTCGCATGCCAGTCTTAATTGTTGGCGCTGCTCATGGCCACCTGTTCCTTGCGGTGCTGGCGTTTCAGACAGGCTTTGATAATGGCGACGAAGAGCGGATGGGGATTCTCGACCGTACTTTTCAGTTCGGGATGGAATTGAACGCCCACGAACCAGGGATGCTTGGCCAGTTCGACGATTTCGACCAGTCCCGTTTCGGGATTGATGCCTACGGGTAGCAGGCCACTGGCTTTGATCTGATCGAGGTACTGGTTGTTGAACTCGTAGCGGTGGCGGTGGCGTTCGCTGATTTCGGTGCTGCGGTAGGCCTTGGCGGCATTGCTGCCCTTTTCGAGTCGACAGGCGTAGGCCCCCAAACGCATCGTCCCCCCCATGGCGGTGATGTTCTTCTGTCCTTCCATCAGGCTGATGATGGGCTGTGGCGTTTCGGGGTCTACCTCGACCGAGGCGGCGGCGGGGAGCTGGAGGACATTGCGGGCAAATTCTACCACGGCGCACTGCATGCCCAGACAGATGCCAAAGAAGGGAATCTGGTTTTCGCGGACGTAGCGGATGGCGCGCAGCTTGCCTTCGATACCCCGCTCTCCGAATCCGGGCGCCACCAAGATGCCGTCGAGTCCTTCCAGGCGCTGGGCAAGGCTGGCCTCGCTGTCTTCGAGCCGTTCCGAATGGATCGAGTCGATGACCACGCGGCATTCGTTGACCGCTCCGCCGTGGACGAAGGCTTCGTGGATGGATTTGTAAGCATCCTGTAATTCTTGGTATTTGCCCACCAAACCAATCCGTACCTCGTGGGTGGGGTTTTTGAGTTTACCCAAAAAGCTTTTCCACTTGCGCAGATCGGGTTCGCGGCGATTGTGCAGCCGCAATTTGGCGATGATGGTGGTATCGAGGTTTTCCTTGAGCATGAGCAGGGGCACGTCGTAGATCGTCTCGGCGTCGATGGATTCGACGACGGAATGCAGATCGACGTTGCAGAACTGGGCCAGTTTTCGGCGGATTTCCATGCTGAGGGGATGCTCCGTCCGGCAGACGAGGATATCCGGTTGGATCCCGTTCTTTTGCAATTCCTTGACCGAGTGCTGGGTCGGTTTGGTCTTGAGTTCTTTTGCCGCCTTGAGGTAGGGGATGAGGGTCAGGTGAACGACCAGGCAATTGTCGGCTCCCAGTTCCCAGCGCAGTTGCCGGAGGGCTTCGAGGTAGGGCAGGGACTCGATATCGCCCACGGTACCTCCCAATTCGGTGATGACGATGTCAAAATTATTGCTTTGCCCCAGGGCTTGGGCCCGCAGTTTGATTTCGTCGGTGATGTGGGGGACCACTTGTACGGTTTTGCCC